>JAGQPK010000631.1 GCA_020426755.1 Planctomycetales bacterium | reverse complement strand
AACAACGTGTCCTTGCGAGCGATCACCGGATGGCCCGCCAGAAAGTTGCGGATGTCATCGGCAAATTGTGCCACTGTTGCGTACCGCCGGTCGGATTCTTTGCGCAGGGCCATCATCAGAATGTTGCCCAGGTCGCCGGCCAACTCACGCGTCAATTGAGCGGCGGAGACGCTTCGCTTCGCAGCGATCGCGCCAACGTCATCGTGTCTTGAGGCCGTTGAAGCTGCAGCAAGCACTTGGTGCGGCGGCAGCGGCTGAGTGTGCTCGATCGTGTGCAGCATCTTCTGCGGATTAGTCGTCTCAATTTCATACGGACGTCGTCCGGTCAGCAGGCCGTACAATACGACTCCCAACGAATAAACATCCGACGCCGTGGTCGGCAACTCGCCCCTTACTTGCTCGGGACTCGCGTACTCTGGCGTCAGAATGCGAAATAAAGTGCGCGTCGATTCGTTACTCGAGTCAGGATCAGGTGAGACTAACTTGGCGATCCCGAAGTCGATCAAATGGACGAGTCCATCTTGCGAAACAAGGATATTGCTCGGCTTCAGATCGCGGTGAATAACGGCATTCTGATGCGCGAACTGCACGGCTTCGCAAACTTGCAGGAAGAGCCGGAGACGATCGTTGTTGGACAAACGCAGCGAGTCGCAGTATTCATCGATTCGCTCGCCGTCCACGTAGTCCATCACGAGATAGAGCAGGCCGTCGTCGGTGGTGCCGGCGTCAATCAAGCTGGCGATGTTGCGATGCTTGCCTAAGGCTGCCGTGAACTGCGTTTCCGCGCGAAAGCGTCGCAACATTTCGTCCGTTTCGACCACGCGCCGCAGTACTTTGATCGCGACGTCTTGTTCGTAGCCTTGGATGCGCCGCGCCAGATAGACCTCGCCCATACCTCCGGCGCCGATACGTTGCACAATCCGAAACGGCCCGATCTCGCGATCAACCAAGTCGGCGCTCTCGGTCGTTTGGGCTAACGTCTGTTTGAGATTCAGCTTGACAGGTGTCAGGAAGTGGTCAGTCTCCGCCGCTTCATCCAGCGCCAACAAGGCCTCGATGCGGACGCGCAAGTCCGAGTTGTCTCGACAGGCGATGTCCAGATACCGACCGCGCTCCGCGGCCGGCAGTTCGACCACCGCAGAAAACAGATCGAGTTCGTCATCATCGCTGTTAGTCATCATCGCTGCTGGACGTCGCATCCATCTTTCGATCGCTCACGCCGTACGCATCTGTTCGAAGAGCCAAGCGCGAGCGTAACGCCATTCGCGGTTGACGGTGGCCAGTGACAGACTGAGTTGCTCCGCGATTTCCTCCAACGTGAGTCCGCCGAAAAAACGTAACTCGACGATGTGCCCTGTACGTTCGCGCCGCTTCGACAGCTCCTGCAGCGCATCGTCTAGGCCGACCAGATCGATGCCCGCTTCCTTCTGCATGACATCGATCGCGCGATCGAGGCTAATGACGTCGCCGCCCGCGCCGCGCCGTTGGGCGAGCCGCCCGCGCGCGTGATCGACCAACGCACAACGCATCGCTCGGACCATCGCGCCAAAAAAGTATGCTCGATCAGGCATCCGCGCCAACTCATCTTGTCGGATGAGACGTAAAGCAGCTTCGTTAATCAGTGCGCTCGGCTGCAGGGTGTGGTCGACACGTTCCCGCTTCATTAAGGCAGACGCGGCGGCACGCAACTCGTCGTAAGCGACGTTGAACAGATCCGCTTGGGCCTGCTCATCCCCCGTCTTGATACGCTCCAGAATTAGCGTGACGTCACTGGTCGCCAAGTGCTCAAACCTTTCGCAGCAGCGGGCTTACGGAATCGAAACGTCGGGAAGAATACGGCACTCGTAATTGGTCACAGCTTAGTAAAGTTGGCCGAAAGGCGCTAGCAGCCGTTGGCGCTGGAAAAACCGACGCTAGCGCGTTGCGGCGAACAACCGCCCCGTCACGGAGCACTCGCCAGCTTTTTTTCAGAATCGATGACACGTTTGACTGGCCATTTACGCAGGTTAATTCTGAGCGTCGGCAGTAGGCCGATTATACCCCCCGCACGACCCTTTGTCCTCGACGATTCCGGCTGGAAACAGGTGTTGCCTTGAGTTGTTAGCCGGGACTGAGCGGGCAAGCTGCGTGCGTTGGGCAAAAAACTGCATGGGGAGACTGACACGATGTTTCGAGCGAGTGGGTTGAAGCGTTCTGGTAGGCGGCAAGGTCGACGGCAGACGGCACTGCACGGGGCTCGCACCGTCGAGTCGCTCGAATCGCGCCACCTGCTCGCCGTGACGACTGACAACTTGGCGTCAGACTGGAGCGATGCACAGAATCCCAACCAAGCATGGTCATTCGAATCGGGCAAACAGCTGCTGACTGCGGACGCTGAATGGATCGCGCCCGATCAAGCTGCTTGGACCGTCGACCCGACCCGCATTCGTCAATTCCATTCCGCGGCGGACCTCGACTTCGACGGCGAGTTTGTCTACGCCGTGAATGCGGGGGGACCAGCCACCAACGCACAAAACCAGCCGCTGGTGATTGGGGACGCTCATTTCATCGCCGGCAATGTCGCCAGTCAACCGACGTTGATCACGGCCAACCTAGAAGCGGCCAACTGGTACCCGGACGCGAACTACGGCGCTACGGCCGATGACAATAATCTGGAATTCGTGATGAAGTCAATTCGCTGGGATCGGCATCCTACTGATCCCAGTAGCGATCAAGCCAGCTTCATGATTAACCTGAACGTCGAACCGGGCCAGTCCTACAAACTGCAAATGCTGTTCGCCGAACTCGCCTTCGATCGCGGCTTTGACATCGTCGTTGAAGGTCAAGAGATTGCGCGCGACTTCGTCATCTCGCATCAACAGGGCGGAATCAACGTCAAAGATACCGGAGTTGTTTTCACTCATGCCTTTGTGGCCAGAGACAATTTGTTCACAGTTGAATTCAAGGGCGACGCCGGTGTACCGAATGACGATCCGATCATCAATGGCTTGACCTTGGAGAAGCTGGCGGTTGGCGTCGGCGCTCCCAGTTGGTTTCAGCTTCGCCCTGACGTTACGCTCGACGGCGCGGTGGCACCGGACTTCGCGCCGGGCGACGTGATCGTGCGTCCGACGCTCGCTGGCAGCGGACACGGCGTTGCCGGCGTGACGTGGACGGCAGCCGAGTCGGCAAGTGTCACGATTTCCGGTGCTGTATGGACGGCGGCGGAGGCATCAAACGTAAGTTGGAGTTTGTTGAAGAACGATCAACTGATCACATCCGGAACGCTGTTGGCCGGCGTCTTCAATCGCGCGACTCCTTTTGATCTGCGGTCGGGATCCGGCGGCGTCGACGCGATTCGCAACCTTTCTGTCGTTCCCGGCGATGAGCTGCGTTTAACGGTGACGAGCGACGAAGCTGAGTACGTCGGCGTCGATCTGTCGGTCGCGTCCGATTCGTCAGGCCTTCCACACTTCGCGTTGGGCGAGATTCCTGATCAAGATGCGTCAGCGGGCGTGCCGGTTGAGTTTTACATTGATCTGCCGGCTGGCGTGAATCTGCCCACACTGCAAGTTGTCGGGTTGGCAACGCCGCAAGATGTGCGTGATCGTGTGTCGCTGAGTGTCGACGGGCGGTTCACTTACACGCCCTCCGCCGATCAAGAATTCGACCTGACGGTGACGTTGCTGGCCTCAAACAATGACGGCAGCAACGATTGGTCGCAGCAATTTGAAATTCGCTCGCGGGAACTTCCCAATGAAACACGGCATGTGTCGCAGCCCGGCGTCTTGCCGGATCCGCTGAGTGACACCTATTTGACATACCGGGAAACGAATCTGCACGAGCTCGTGGTGTTCAACAC
>JAGQPK010000630.1 GCA_020426755.1 Planctomycetales bacterium | reverse complement strand
AACCGTCGCATTTTTGCCGCCGGCGATGTCTGCTCACGGTTCAAATTCACACACGCTGCGGACTTTCTGGCTCGTACTGCAATTCAAAACGCTCTGTTCTTCGGTCGTGCCAAGGCCAGCAAGCTGCTGATTCCGTGGTGCACTTACACGAGTCCCGAGATCGCTCATGTAGGAATCTATCCCGCCGAGGCCGCCGAGCAAGGAGTTGAACTGTCGACTTACACGCAGCCCTTCGCGAAAGTCGATCGCGCGGTTTTGGACGGTGAGGACGAGGGCTTCGTCAGAATCCACTGTCGCAAAGGCACCGACGTCATACTGGGAGCAACGATCGTGGCCGCGCACGCTGGAGATCTGATTGGCGAATTGGTGCTGGCAATGCAGCACAAGGTCGGCTTACGCAGGATTGCATCGACGATTCATCCGTACCCGACCCACGCAGAAGCAATTCGCAAGCTCGGAGACCAGTTCAATCGAACTCGACTTACGCCCTTCGCGAAATCCATCTTGCACGCCTGGTTGCGATGGACTCGGTAGGGAGACTCTGTTGCCCAGAGGTGGACAGCCGCTACAACGCTCACTTCGTAAAGAGCCACGAAGCACGCGACGCAGGTCTCAATAGCTGCCGTATCAGATCTGGAACACTCGCAATTGTGGACGCGATTTGGCTCCGTCGGGACTGATCGCGTGCGTGCATCTGAGTGGAACTGGACGCGGGATAATCAGCCGAGATGATAATTTGTCCAATTCGGTGACCATTCTCGTGTCGACTCTTCAAACTCGGGCTGGACGGCACTACACTGCAGCCTGATCGCTCAGGAGTGCTGGTTTGAGCCGGCGTAGACGGGGAGGTCGTTCATGATTACACGGCACGAGTTATGTTGCTCGCAAGTTGTATCGTATCGAGAGAGGCACGTATGAAACGTTCAATCGCGGCGCTGTTGTTGCTGGCAATGTTTGGTCGAGGGGCGGAGGCCGGGCTCGTCGGTTATTGGCCGTTTGATGGGGATGTTCTCGACGCCTCGGGAACAGGCAACGATGGCGAGTTGATTGGTGGCGCTTTCACCAACAGTGTGCCGTCAGTTCTCGGCGCTGGTCAATCGATCTCATTTCAAGATCCCACCGAATACGTGCTCGTCGATGCGGATCCGAGCCTAAATTCCAACCAGTTCACACTGTCCATGTTCGTCAACGACCAGGAGCAGTTTGATGGGATCAATCGACTAACGAGTCGACAATCCGACTCGTTCGAAACGGGCATCGACAAGGTATTCGGCACTGACTCGATTTCCTTTTACAGTCCAGCGGCAGGTTGGGTAACGACGAGTGAAATCCCCGACGGCGACAGTTGGCAGCACTGGGCGTTCGTTGCTGATGGCGAGATGATGACCGTATTTCGTGATGGAGGTGTCGTATACGGTCCTGAGCCGTTCACCGCGTCGCCAGTTGGTTTCATGCACATCGGCAATCGGTGGAACGGCGCCGAAGGTTTCTTCGGTTTAATGGATGACGTGGCGCTATGGAACGTGCCCCTGTCTGAAGATGCGATTACGCAATTGGCAAGTGGCGCGAAGACACCGCTGCAGATCGAGTCACCGGATGTCGAGTTGCCGCCGACGCCAGTGTTTTCGGTGATATCGAACGTTGATACATGGACGCTGAGCACCGAAAGCGTGGACGGTGGAGACACGGTCGAATGGGATCCGAGCGCCGACCCGCTGCCACCTGCGATTGACACCTACACGGAGGAACCGCTGGCAACCGATCCAGCCATCGTGGGGCATATCGATGCTGCTGCTGTGGCGTTGTCGGTCCAGGGGATAACCGCCGACGCGGACACGCACTACTACCGCACGACGTTCAACCTCACCGGTGCCAGTGGATTGACGGCCGAGATGAAACTTGCGGTTGATAACGGAGCACAGGTTTACATCAACGGTGAATTGATTGCGACCGAAGTGTCGTTCGTGACTGAAAACTGGGCGTTTCCGCTCCCGTCAGTCGACTTCGCAACAGACGGTACACTGACTAGCTCCAAATTCGATGACGTCGCCACTACGTTCGCTGGCTGGATTGAGGGCGAGAATGAAATCGTGCTGGCCGTGCGGAACCCATTCTCGGAAACGTCACCGGCAGGTGGTTTTGCTTTTCGACTGGACTTTTTCGGAGATGGACTGCGCGGCGACTTCAACGGCGATGGGAAGGTCGATGTCGATGACGTCAATGCACTAAACATCGCGATTCGCGATAACAGTGGTGACACAGCGCTGGATCTCAATTCCGATGCACGGGTGGACGTGGCCGATCTGGATGTAATGATCATGGACATCCTGGGCACATGGTTAGGCGACGCAAACTTGGATGGAGAATTCAACAGCTCCGATCTCGTCACCGTCTTTTCAGCCGGCAAGTATGAAACTGCCAACGACGCAACGTGGACTGAGGGGGATTGGGACGGCGACGGCAAGTTTGGCAGTTCCGACCTGGTACGCGCTTTCATGGATGGCGGCTATGAGCAAGGCACGCGAGCTGCCGTAGCTGCCGTGCCGGAGCCGACATCGCTGTCCCTGCTGCTATTTGGGTTGGCTGCCGTCTGCGGTAGCGTCGTACGTCGACGCTAGTCGTCGTGCACGGAAAAGACTTGGGCGCCATCAGCTCCGTGACGGGCGCCCTCCCTCTGAATCCGCCTCCGAGAGTCAATTGCTGGAGGAGGAACCGCGCACGTGGGTCGTTTCGCTAGCGCTCAATCGTCGATTCTCGGAGCACCTCGACGATCCGGTCGATCGTCGGGCGATCGGCGAAAGAGGTTGCTCGTTGGACGAAACGGATTTGACCGGCGGTGTCGATGATGAACGTCGCCGGACGGTTACTGAGTTCGGTGTGGACGCGCATCTGCATCGCGACGCCGTAATCGGCACTTACCGTGTTGGCTGGGTCCAACAAGAGCGGGTACCCGACGTCTCCCGCTGCCAGCCCGATGTCTTTGAGAAAGAACTTGGCTGAGTATTCTTCATGCGGGTCAACGACCAACAACTGTGCGCCCGCAGCCTCGATTTCGCCAATATTGTCGCGCAACTGCGCGAGCTGTCCATGGCAGACAGGTCACGTGTCACCATAGACGAAAACCAATACGACAGCCTGCTTGCCGCGGTACTGTGAGAGTCGAACTGTCTGGCCGGTTAGTGACGTGAGCTCGAAGTCAGGCGCCTGGTTGCCAACTTCGGCACTTTTACGTGGACTCTTGTGCCACGCTTGTAGTCGCTCGATCACATCGCGATTGACTGCCACGCCGTCGCGTTCAATCGCATAACGAAGGTGTCGCTTCGTATCTCGATTCTGTTCGTTCGCTTCCAATCGTTGCAGCAATTCATGTGAGTCTTTTCCCCCCAACATACCGAGAGAATCTGCCGCGTAGAGCCGGACGATCGCTGCCGGATCGTGTTCAACCGCAACAGCTAACGTTGCACGCGCCGATTCATCACCGAGATACCCGAGTGTTTGAGCAGCTAATGCTCGCACCGGTATCGAATCACTGTTTGCATCACTGTTTGCATCACTGTGCAGCGCAGCGACGAGCGCAGGCGTGTGGCGCTTTCCTGCGGACACCAATGCGGAGAGCGTCTGCATGCGTTCCAACCAGCCGGTGTCATTCAAAGGCCGCATATAGAGTGATAAGCGGCCCGTCGGTGGCTCCCAGCGTTCGTCGTTCCAGCTCTGTCGAAATTGCTCAAGTGCGTCTGCCTTCACTTCAGATTGTTGCGTTTGAGCCATACCTGTCGAGTGCAGGCACGCGGTGAATGCTGCGACACCAAGTGTAAGAAACTGGCGACGCAAGAATGACAGTTTG
>JAGQPK010000062.1 GCA_020426755.1 Planctomycetales bacterium | reverse complement strand
GAGTGAATGTTCATCTCAGGCGAGCGGATCGGGCACTCTTGTTTTCGGGTTTTTAGATTCTTTCGCGGTTGTACTCATTTGATGACCGCGAAATAGGCGAAGCACGCGAAAGTTAACGGGCGGTGTTGTTGGACGCTCAAATACGATTGACGTGACGATCGCAACACCCAGGGTTCTACAAAAGAGACGACACGTTTCAGCGGCAAAGGGTTTGCTTCCACACTAGTGTGACGCATTGGCATCGGGTGACGCGAGTGAATGGTCGTCGCAGGCAAGCGGATCCGGCGTAGAACTCGATGAAGCGCGTCTCTGCTACAATTGTAGGCGTCGCCTGCAGAATTTGCGGCAGTGCGGCGCCGTCGTTGTGGCACTTGAGAAGCGAGGAGGAAGTCATGGAATACGTCTATATGCCGATTCAAATGGCACCTGCCAATCTGAGCCAACCCATCTTGCCTAACTGGGCTTTTAGTCTGTTCAACGTGAGTCTTGGCGCGTCGTCTAATGCGTCGGTTGAACTGGCAGCACTACAGAAGGTCGGTAGCTACGGCAAGCAGCTGGGCCACCTCGCCGAGGCGCTGGAAACTGTCATCACGAAGCTCCGACTGTTGGAGAACCCAGAACTGTCCGAGGATGATAAGGACACGATCAGAGTCTTCTTGGGCGATGTGGCTGCCGTCCGAAAGTTGAAGTAGTCCTTGTTGCCAGTCCATGGGCGCATCGTATGACTCACTTGACCACGGACTCACAGCGGGCCGCACGCGGTGGCACTCAGCGGCGTCTGTCGTCGCCGGATTGTATTGGGCGTTCGTCGAGAGAAAGGACAATTCTGTCATGTCAATGATTGGCAATTTAATGCAGATCTCTCCGGAGATGCTCGCTGGGTTCATCGCAAAGCCAGACGAGATTGAGTCGTTCCTGTACCCGGAAGATGATGAGCATGAAAACGGGATAGATATCGACAAGGCTTGGCACGGCGTACATTTCTTGTTGAGTGGCGATGCCTGGGGCGGCGAGGCGCCACTCGCAGATGCGATTCTCGGTGGAACCGAGATTGGTGATGACGCCGGTTATGGACCCGCCAAATATTTGACTACCGAAGAAGTGCGAGCTGTCGCTGCTGCACTTCGGGAACTCTCCGCGAGTGCCTTGGGCGCGAAGTACGATGCTTCTGACCTAACCAGGAACGAGATTTATCCTGCGATCTGGGACGAACCTGACTCGTTGAATTATCTGTTGGCGGCCTATGAGTCGGTACGCAGTTACTATGAAGAAGCCGCAGCGAAAGGGAATGCAATGCTGAAATCCCTCAACTGATTCTCAGCATCAAACGCTCCCACACGATACGATGGGTAGACGCAATACTCGTTGGCTTGCAGTTCGTTGCGCCGAACCGAGGATTGCTCCAGAATTGCAAAACTGTGCGGGCCGCCGGCACTCGGTAGCGTCAACTCTCGTCTCACAGATTCAACTTGGTCGATCGCTGGAAATGATGTCGGATATCGAAGCCTACAACGAGTCGCAAGAAACCGACGTAGACCGGTTGGTCTGCGAAACACTTGCGAAGGTCATTCGTAAACACCTGCCGGAAGCCGAGTGCAAGATTTGGCATCGCCATCCAGTTTGGTTTTTGGATGGCAACCCCATCGTCGGCTACAGCAAACAGAAGGCCGGGATTCGCCTCATGTTCTGGAGTGGTGCGAGCTTTGACGAAGATAAGCTGCAACCTGGCACTGGAAAGTTCAAGGACGCTTCGGTGATTTTCACTCAAGCCGACCAGATCAAAGTGACAGAGCTGAAACGCTGGATCAAGAAGTCAAAAACGATTCAATGGGACTATAAGAACATTGTTAAACGCAAGGGAAAACTGGTACGGTTGGTGTAGGGCTTGTCGACATGCGGATGCCGAGCCAAACTGTTGGGCCGTGCACGGATGCTTACTACTGGTCGACTCAAATTTGATCGTGACGGTGCAGTTGGGCTCGTTAGTCTTCTCAAAGTCGCGGGCCGTTCGGTTCTATAAATCAATTCTATTTGACTTCGGCTGAGTTCGTCGTGTTGTCGTGTATTCAAATAAGCAGACTCGGGGCAGGCATCCGTGCAAAGAATCAACTCGCGTCTCTCCTGCTCGTTCGTACTTATCTGCAGTTGTTGCTTCTGCATTGCCATCGGATGCACGCGCGAGCTTCAATATGAACAACAACTGGACGGAACGTCACACACCTTTGATATTCATTGGCCACCAATTGCGCCTGAATCGAAACGAGCCGCGGGACATACGCCGCTGCTGAACGGTGTCGTTTCAGTGAGAGAAGTGCATGCAAACGGAGAGGACTGTACGCTCGAGATTGTCGTCACGATTACGCGACCGTCCAGTGAGGTCGCACGTGAATTCTGGAATTCGCAGTTGGCGTTCGCTGATGTTCCTTGGATGGACGAAGTACGCGTTTGGGATTCCGCATCACAATGGCAGTGGCCTAACCTCCCGTTTCTATTACGACGTCATGGGCAGGAACGCATCGAACGGTATGGCGGTGTCGATCCTGGTAAACTCGTCGATAACGACTTCGCTGCTGTGTTGATTCGAAGCTATGACGACGACGGGGAGGTGGAAAGGTCCGGCGCAGGCAACTCGCCTCTGGTATCTGCTGAATGGCGTGGTGATATCGAGGTTGACAATGATATACATACGTTGGTGCATGTCGCCCGATCAGAGACATTTGAGGTGCACATCGGAATGGCGAATGGACCGCAGTCTGGCCTGCTCAAATTGTGGATCATTTACGCAGACTTTCTCGGCGCGTGGCCTCCCTCCACATGGCCGCAAGAACCTGAATGGGCAGGCGGGATTCTTACATATGGTGAGATCCGTTGGGAAAAAATGCCTGACGAGTTGTGTCGCGGATCGGTTAGGTTCTTGACTCCATCGACATCCACGGGGTTCGATTGGAGAAAATGGTCTGATGATCCACGGGCCCCTGCACAATCGCGACTGAGTAATGTGGTGATGTGACAGGGCAAACTGCAAACGCTCGTAGTCAACCGCTTGCAACTGCATCGGGAGTGGACAGTTCTGCAATCCACGCGTCTCACTTCGGCCCGCGATGCGAGTCAATATGTCAACCGACAACTCACTGGACCGTGCACAGAATGTCCTTGCCTGATCAAGACCGCGTCTATTCAACGCCACGTCGTTTCGATCTTGCGACCGTGCTGGTAATCACCAGTGCTTACGCTCTTGGCTTTTCTGCCTTGCGAGTTTTGCAAATGCCGCTTGTCGAGCTCGCTGTCATTGGCGGGTTTGTTACCACCGTGGGATTATCGCAGGCCGTGCTCTTTGGCGGGAGACACCCGCGAATCGCCTCGATGGTAACCGGCGCCGTTCTGCTGCCGACGCTCGTGATACTTTTTGATAGCCGTCCCGGCTCACGTTCGCTTGTTGATGATATCGTCCTGTTGGTGACATACTGTTCTTTCTTCGGCGCGATCCATGGCTACTTCGCCGGCGCAATGGTTGGTGGTGTGTTCTTGGTTTCCGACAAAGTACGTTCTCGGTTCTTTCGGCACACTTAGATGGCTTCCTGTCATCCTGGGAACCAGATACAGACGTGGGTTGGCAGTTCGATCAACGCGAGTCGCGGATCGGCCGAAGATTAGTCGGAGAAACACGTGGCCGGACTTCGTGAGCATTCACGTCGGGGTAGGGACCCATTGAGATCGCAGCTGAATCGCAAGTCACAAAGTTCTCCGTGTTTGCGAAAAGTGACTCGACCACCAGAACGTCGTCCGGTCTGATTCGCCGCAACCGCGTTTCCTTGTCTCGGCGATCGACGAATCGTGCGACGAGCGGATTCATGCCAACTGTGAATTCATCTTGCCATGCAGCAACGTGACGCTCACCTATCGCTGGCGCGGCATTCGAGTACGTCCCGGCGGCGAGGACCAGCACGAAGTCCGCGGTTGTGAAATCTCCGTCGCCATCCCAATCTCCCTCTTCGTACGTGGAATTACCCTTGAAGGCGTCTTCGTATTCGCCGGCGAGAAAGACCTGTACGAGATCAGACGAGTCGAACCGACCATCGTGATTTGAATCACCAACAACTTGTACTTCCGGTGCGAGACCGGGTGAACCGCCCAGTTGTTGACTGGCCTGCCAACTCGCCGGCTGATTCCAAGTGGCTGGGTCGGCGTTGTGCGGATCGCTGAATTCGAGAGTGAAACCGTCGCCGTCCGTCGTGGGGAACCACGCGTCGCTGTAGGTTATCTGCTGAATTGTCACGTCGCCTGCCGTCAGCGTGAGTTGTTCTCCGCTATTGCTTAGCCCGCCGGTCCACTGGCCGGCGATCGGCAGATTCGCGCCATAGCGAATCGTGAAGGCCGCCAAGTTTTCCACCACGAGCACACGCGCGCCGGCCGCCAACTGGGTGATGGAACTTGGGCTGAAGGCGAAGTCAACACCCGAGGCATTGCCGTTGACGACCGTTGTTTGGAAACGCACTTTACTTAGATCGATGGACTCGTTTGAAATGTTGACCAGCTCAATGAACTCGAATTCATCTTGGTCCTTGAAGCCTGCGGCGATCTCAGCAGTGGACGGCAAATGCGGATGGTAATTGATTTCCGCGATGCGCAGATTGTCAGCGTTCGCGGGTGTTGCTGCGACGATGAATTTGGCCGTATCGAGCGCCGACCACGCGTCGTCCTTGAGGGTACGCGTTCGAATCGTCGTCGATTCATTCAATTCAATGTGGCCTGAGTAGAGCAACGCTTGCGGACTGACTTCGCCGCTCGGCAATCGTGGATCACTGCCGTCGATCGTGTAGTAGATCGTTCCGGTTGCCGTAGTTGTCAGTTCCAGAGGGAAGCCTGCCGGTACTAGGCCGCCGTGCTGGCTGAGTGTGGGCACGCCAACTGTTGGATAGAGTCCGCGTTGGCGAAACTGGCTAATCATAAAACGGGTTCGCGTGGGAAAATACTGTGTAAGCAAGCGATTCCTTTCGGCAACCCATTCGACATCCCGCGTGTATGGAGTCAGACGTCGATTGTCACCCCAGCGGGCCGATTCTGCGACCACGGCCTGTTCCACTTGCGCGGAACGTTCATTCCAGCGGTTGGCCGCAGCCGTCGGTGTGAGTGCTCCATCATTGAACATGTGGATTTGGACGCGATCGGCGAATCGTAAACGGAACTCTGGAAACGTGGTCAGCTTGCGGTACATGTTGCCAACTGGGCCACCCAAGCTGTCCATATTCGCTTCCGTAGGTCCGTAAAATGTCATCTCGGTGTCATTTTGGAAGAATTGATATTTTGCTTCCGGCTTGTTTTCGCGAGCTGCCCACCAATTATGACTTGGCCAATCAACGTTCCCTGCATAGAAGTTGACCATCATGTAATCGATAAAGTTGTCGATGTCTAAGTACTGTTCAAACGTCTCATAGTCATTCGCGGATATCATGCGACTCCAGACTGGATCGATGCCTAACGCTCCCTTCCAACCACTGCTGCCGTTATTGATGTACCACTGGTCTGGATCGCCGCCTTGATATGCCGCCTGGAAATCGCCATCTGGACGCTCGAATGGTGCGTAGAGGCCCCAATACAAACCATTGAGATAGAGGTGGACGTAGGTACCGTGCGTGGTTACCCAACCCATGTCCCCCATCGTGTCACGTCCCCAGTGCTCGCGAATGTATTGTGCCCGAACTCCATCGGTATACGCGTACGAGTGGTCGGCGCGACCTTTCAGCACAATGCTGTTGAAACTCGTTACCGACGTGCCGGCGAAGAGGGGAAAGTCAAGCTTCTTGGGGCCTCCGGTCGGCAGGTCATCCGGTCCGTACGATTCTTTGAAGAGCAGTCGAAAGCTTCGCTTAGCAATATTGCGACGTGCCCAATCCGAGCCCGCGATGCGCATCACACTGTTTACCTGGAAGCCTGGTTTATCGTCGGGGTAAATGAGTTCAACCGACACCGGGCGTTCCCATGCGTCGCCTTGGTAGCTCGGGTTCTGCAGGATGCCGCTCTCCCCAAAGAGTTCTTGCTGTCCCGTCACGATCGACAATGTAGGAATCGCCAGCAGGTCATCCTTGATTTCGGATTGGTACGCGTCGACGACTCGCGGGTCCATTTCATAATCGGGGTTAAATCCGCCCCAGCTTTTCGAATCGGTGGGCCAGCCAGGTGGACTCGCAGGTTGCGCAATTACATCCTCCAAAAATACATACGTCTGCGTCTCGATGCTGGATGGCAAGAAGTCATCTTTGAAGACAGCGGCCCGAAGCGTGGTCGTTGTTGAGACGTGCAGCGTTGTTGCTGGCGCAGCTGCTTCGCTGTGCGCTGGCACGATGGTGCCGTTGGTGAGCGACGGCACACTCCCGTCGACCGTGTAGACAAGCGTGCTGCCGAGTGTGCTTGTCGCCAGCCGCACGTCCAACGGTTGGCGATAGAATCCGCGACCAACGTCGGTGCTAACTGCTTCTGACAAGCCCCCGTACGTCACCAATCCATTCGGAACGCCAGGCGTGGGGACCTCAAGGTAACGCGGCGCATCCGATGCGATCGGCATTGGTACATGCGCGTGTAGTTCGTGAACAATTAGAAAGTCATTGGAACTGACGGTCGCATTCATTCCTTGAATCGCGAGCACATTTTCTCCCTGCTGCAATTGCGATCGCCACGGTGAGAGGTCGATATTTTCAAATACCTTGGCTGCTGAATTTATGTGCGTTGACGTTGCATTTGCGTCCCATGTCAGGTTGACCGGGGCATTGCGACGCGCGACTTCCTGCCCATTCAAGAAAGCGACAAAGCCATCGTCGTATTGGATGCTCATGGTGAGATCCAGTAATGCTGCCGGGGAATCCACTTGGAACGGGGTACGGATATACGCTGAGGAATTCTGTTTGAACATTTGAGCTTGAATGTCTGTTCCGAATAGCTCGCGAAATCCACTTGAGTCTCCGTTATCGAATCCGACTCCATTACTGCCTTGAATCCACGAAGCGTCGTCGTAGCCAATTGCCGTCCAGGCAAAATCGCGAGTCGTTTCGTCGTCGGCCGAAGGGATAAATACGCGCGTATCCGCTGATCGGGACAATATCGAGGTTGTCGTTTGGTCTTGTGCAACGCCGAAGGATCGATCAGCTTGGATCGGCGGATACTGCGGCGCGAAGTCGAAGGCCAACGCTTCGTCTGCACGACTGAGCCCGAGATACTCGCCGTCGGCGCTGAGTTTGAAATTCGTATGCAGTGGCCTCGTTGGATCGATACGGTTCTTGCCGGAAGCGAAAACGACGAGATATTCGTCAGGCATCAGAGTCACCGCGGGGAATGTCCACTTGCCGAGATTGGCTGCGTCGTCGGTCAAGTGCCAGTCGTGCAGATTCGCGGGCTGATCGCCGGCGTTGAAAATTTCGATCCAATCGGATCGCTCGCCGTCGTCATCCTTGAGCCCATGTTGATTGTCAGCGACCAACTCCGTGATCACGACGCTGGCGTCCAGTACGATGCGGGGTTCGAGTGCTTCCGCGGCGAACTGCCAACGTGGTTGGCGAACGCGGCGTCCCGCAGTCTGTGTCGAAAAGCACCGCGATCTCTTAGTCGAGAAAATCGGCAGACCCATGTGAGCGTTCCACGATGGTGATAGGGCATCCAGGTCATAACTTGAGAATGACGCCGTCCCGGCAATGCCGTACGTCGGCAGCCATCATACATGCCAAAACACGCCAACGCGATCTGCCGAGTCGAACTTGCCGTGGCGTGTGTAGATTTCGCTAAACGCGTGTCGCCAGCGGATCATCGACTGATTTACATCACCGGAAACCTAGGAATCTGAGAATAGAAACGCTACTAATTCCACCGGAGACTTCAATTGCGTTGGAATCTTCGATTCATCGGACTTGGTGCTTCTGGCTGTTCGCTCGCAGCTAGGCAATTGATTGCAACTCGCGCGGTGTTCACGAAGGGCGTCCGTGGTGGAGATCGCCCACTTGCAGCTCCGTGCCTTGCGTGCAGCTCCGAGGCACTAGCAGCTCGTCCGAAGGCCACGCAAAGTTTCTGGAGAATTTCAGGAAACGGTGTAATTGCGGCGAGTTTCGCGCGACTAAGACTGCGAACGACGCGGCGTCCAACTGCATTGGCACCGTGACGTTGCCGTGGCACGCTTCTTTTTCGATTTTGCTAAGCTCGGAGAATTCACAATGGTTTGCTCTTGTTTGGGAAGTACTCAAGGTTTTATTCGCTGTATCGCGGGACGTCATCTGCTTCGTTTCGATCCCGTCGGTGTGCTGTTCGCCGCCGTCTTTGCGATCCTGGCGACTGGAAGCGAGACGCCGGCGATTGAAATCCAGGTCAGCATTGAAAGTAGGTCAAGCTCAGGAAGTGTGGCGTTGTCACCGTTCTCGATCGCGGTTCACAACGGAACGTTCGATGCATTTGACATGATGATGGCCGCAATGAATGGAGTTGAGCAGATCGCAGAGTTGGGCGACGGCACCAATTTCTTTTCCGCTGCTGGGGCGGCCGACGCTTCAGCAGTTACCGGCGTTTTGACAGCTACAAGCAACGCTTTCGGCCCGGGCATTTTTCTGCCGGGCGGGGGCGGATCGCTTACGCTCGACCTTGATCCGAGTGTCAATCGATATTTAAGCTTTGGCGCGATGGTCGTACCGAGCAACGATGCCTTCATTGGAAACGATTCTCCAATGGGCATAGAGTTGTTCGATTCACAAGGAAACTTCGTCGCGCAAACAGTCACGATCATGGGCAGCGATATTTGGGATGCCGGCACAGAAGTCAACCAATTGCTGGGTGCTGCGTACATTGTGGGACAGACCGCCACGGACGGAATGGACGAGAACGGGCACGTGATGGCCGTGGATTTGGCCAGTCAATTCGCGCCGTATTTGAGCACCGAATCTCCATCGGGTAGCATGTTCACGGTGGTCCCCGATGCGGCCATGCCATTGGCTACGATTTCGTTTCAAGTTGTGCCTGAGCCTGCCTCGTCAGTCCTCGCATGCACTGCGCTGTTTGGTCTGGGCCTGTTACGGAAACACCGTCGGTAGCCTGTTGTGCATCGACGGAATACCCACAAAAGCGGCGAAACGTCAGCCCGGTCACGATTCTGTTTTGGCCTGCCGGACAAGCTCCACGCTGGAGCAGCGCAGGTCTACATTCCAGAGTCCTTGAAGCAGAGCAACACAGGCAGCTAAATCGCCTGCCGTGAGATGTTGGTAGGCAAGGTCAGCAGAGGGCCGGCCAGAATCGCCGTAAGTCAGTGGCCGAAGCGGGGATCGAACCCGCACACCGGTTACCCGATACGGGATTTTAAGTCCCGTGCGTCTGCCAATTCCGCCACTCGGCCAAGAGTGTTTGATAATAGCGACTTGCGTCGATTTTTCTAACTGGGTTTGTGGTTGGCATCCACCATAAATCCACCAGTCGAAAAGCGCCTTTTGGTGCTAGGCACCACTATCCTTCTTCCGCTGCCGCTTGTCCAGACCGGCTGGAACTGTCAGTCGCGAAATGAACCCATTCATCTACGTCGCGATGTTGACGTACTTCCGAGTGGTGGCGTACTCCGGTGCTGCCGAGCATTCAGAGGAGATTATCGCCAATTGGCGGGACGACGCCAACCCTGGATACGCAACTTGCGGCCCGGGCTGCGCGGTGTTGAAATGCGATGACTCTTCGGGACGCTCGCTTCCCTAAGCGGTTCGCCGATTAGGTATTCGGCAATAAAGATACCCGGCCGGTCGACTGTGAATCCACCCGGAATTCTAGCTGCCTGCCCACCGTGTGAACCTACGACCACTTGATCCGACCAATCGATAGCGAGTGCGTGCGCCGCGTTTAGGAACTGCATCCGACGGGCGAGGGCCTATGGTGAGACGCTCGACCGAAACAGAAGTAGGTCGCGAGCGAATTGCAACTCCGCGTCCGATTCGAGTTGCCCCGCCATGACTTGCCATTCGTCGGCATTGGCCAAGGATTTCGCGCTTGCGATGGCGGCGAGTGCGAGTTTGCCGTATTCGGCCTCACGAGCTTGACGATCATCGTCCGAAAGCTTGTGATCTTGCCGCACTAGGCCGATTGCTTGGCTGTAGATCCTGGTGAATTCCCACGGATAATCAGCGTCTTGTTGGACCTTGGGATCAGCCTGAACCAGCGCCAGTTCACGGACCGCACGCTCGTAGTCATTCGCGCGCACGAGGGCCTTGGCTAAGAGAACGCGATGTATGGTGGCCTTCAACGGCGTGCCAAACTCAAGCACGTGGTCCCAGGCATTGACCGCCTCTGACCATCGCTCCTGCTGTTCCAATATCGACGCCATGACGCCGTAGGTGCGAAAAACTGCGTCTCGGGCCCGCGTCAGATTGGGCTCCTGGGCAAGAATCGGCTGCACAGCAGCGAGATTGTCCTGCAAGTCATGCAGCGCTGCAGCCGGATCGGTTTGCATCAGCACGTAGGCCCAATTCAAACGCAACAATGCCAAGTCACAGATCGTGGTGTAATCCAGAGGATCCTCGTCCACAAGTCGGGTAAGCATTGCTAACGCCTGATCGTGGTATCGTTGGGCCTCCGCTACTTGCGACGTGTCTTGCTGATAGAAGACACTTAGGTCGACCTGCGTCCTGGCGAGTGCCAACTGGGTGTCACGATCCTCGGGTTTCTCCAACGCGGCTTGAGTTTTCAGTTCTAACGTTTTCTGAAAATAGAGCTCTGCCAGTCGCCAATCCTCCTCTGGAGAATCACCGGCAGATTTTTTCCGCGCGTACAAGCGAATACCGGCCAGCAGGCGATACGCTTCGGCCCGCTGATCCCGGCTGAAGTCGGCTTGCCCTTCACGGGGCTGGAGTTGCTCCAACAGTTCCACGGCGCGCGTACATTGCTCCAGCGCAGTTTCCAAGTCGTCACGTTTAAAATGCCAGCGGGCGATGGCGACCAGCGAGTCGCCTTGATCGCGCAGGTACCGAATGTCTTCCGGAAACTCGGCCGCAAGTTGTGAGAACGCAGCGAACGCACGTTGGAGCGTTACCAATGATTTTTCCGTCTGCTCAAGAACGCCTTGCAAGCGGGCGGCATCGAATGCGGCCCGGGCAGCATCGTAACGGGCTTCGGCATCGTGATGGTCTCGTCCGGCGACGCCTTCATAGAAGTTTAATGCCTGTTCCACCTGCCGACGTTGCAGTTCTTTCAGTTGGGGAATGTCCGCCAAACTACGATCTTCGACGACCTGCAGCATATTGTTCAAGGCAACTTTCGCATCGTGATAGCCCGCATCGGCTCGTTCACGATCGAATTCGGCGGCGGCCTGCGAGGCCTGCGCCTCTGTCGCAGCATTGCGAGCTTTATCCAAGGCGTTTTGCAGTCGCCGTTCGTAGACGATGATACCCGCAAGGAAAACACCAATTGCAATGCAAGTCACCAAGCCAAGTGCCGCAAGCGCCGGACTACGTCGCGCCCATTTGAGTAGCTGTTCAATCGGGCCGGCGCGACGTGCGGAAATTGGACGGTTCTCCAGATACCGCTGCAAGTCGTCGGCCATCGCTTCCGCGGACTCGTATCGTCGACTGGGCTGTTTCTCAATCGCCTTGAGACAAATCGTTTCCAAATCGGCATCGACGCCGGAACTCAGCCGGCTCGGCAGCACCGGATCCAGATGCTTAAGCTGATCGAGCGTATCCGCCACATGCTCTCCTCGGAAGGGAGGTCGTCCCGTCAACAGTTCGTACAAGATGGCGCCTAACGCGTAGACGTCAACCAACTTTTCATTGAACGGATGAGTGGCGGAACGATGGAGCATCTCCGGTGCGAGATAGCTGGGAGTTCCCAACAACTCGCCCGTGTGAGTCAGACAATGTTCGTCCAGATGTTTGGATAGTCCGAAGTCGGTGATTTTCGGAACCGCCGCATCGAGCCGGCTGTTTGCATCCGCTGTCGTTTCGTGACGCGGATCCCGATCTCCGTGCCCTGCCAACTTTGACAATAGCAGCACATTGGCCGGTTTAAGATCTCGATGAACAATTCCCATTTGGTGCGCGTATTGAACGGCTCTTGCGAGTGTTCGCACGAGCTGAGCAGCCGGGCGCGGTGATTGAGGTTGACCATCAATTAGGTCGGCGAGATTGCCGTCGGGAACATATTCGAGCACGAGATACGGCAGGCCCCGATGCTCACCCACTTCGTGAATGCTGACGATGTTGGGATGCTGAAGCCGAGCGGTGGCCTGCCCTTCCAACGTGAAACGCGAGTAATACTTCAAGTCGTCAATCCGCGTTCGGCGAATCAGTTTGAGGGCCACGATGCGATGCAGCCGTACGTCCTCGGCACGAAGAACGAGCCCCATCCCCCCGTAGCCCAGGACATTCAGAATCCGATAATCGCCAATTCGCCCCAACTCGTCAGGACCAACGGCGGGACTCAAGTGGAGCGATGCCAGCTCGAGCATGAGTGGAGCATCTGTTGATGTTGATCGCGACGTCAGACTTTCCGCACGCAGCAAGGTCTTCTTCTCCGGCGGTCCGGCCGTACCGCGTCGTGCAAAAATCCGCATGACCAATGCATCAACGGCTTGCCGATCGATGTCGGTAAAACGAGGCGACGCGCAGTCCGCAACGGCATTTAGGATGGGATCCGATAGGCGAATACCTGAGGCCACAGCTGCGCACGTCGAGCAACACTCGAGATGATCGAACACCGACGACTGCCATGCTCCCGTGCCGGTACCCAACAGGAATTGTCGCAGCTGTTCCACTGTGAAGCAGGACTCATCTGTGAAGCAGGACTCATCCGGTTTGCAATG
>JAGQPK010000629.1 GCA_020426755.1 Planctomycetales bacterium | reverse complement strand
CGTTAGATCATGTTGGCCTGGCCGAAAATGAATCGCATTGTTTTCCGGAACGCCCAACAAATCGAAGACTGGTTGAGCCGCTTGCGTGGTGGCTCGTGTGCCGGTGGGGTTCGCCCAAGCGTCGTCGTCCGCTTCGGTGCAAATCAGGCGTCGCGGCGCAACGAGCGCCTTCAAGAAGTGTTGATCTAGTGGCAACTCCTGCTCGCGGTCCGCAAATTCTCGCAACCTTGGATGGAACCAATAACCGAAACGCTCGGGACGGGTGATCAGTTCCAGCGTTTCTACTTTGCCTGCGCTCACACGAAAACACCCTGCTCCGCCACAGCCGGAACCGTTGGGAGCGACTAAGGTGAATCGCTCGTCGAGCGCACCGGCCAACAGTGCCATCTTGCCGCCACGTGAATGGCCCACGATGCCGATGCGCTGCAGATCGCAGTCGGTGCGCGTTTCCAGATAGTCGACAACTCGCATCGCACCCCAAGCCCAAACGGCCAGCGTGGCCCAGTCGTAATCGGGATACGCATCGCGCGCGATACTGCGACCATCGGCTGAGTCCGGCGCGAGATCCTCACGCGCGAACTCGACGAACATGTAGCCGCGCTCCATGAGCAACGGCACTTCTTCCAAGTGTCCCAACGCATGCTCCTCACGGATGATCACTGGTAGCTGCCGGTCCGCCGGAACGTTCGTGGGACGATAAACGGCGATACGTAGCAACAGTTGAGTTTGCGTGCCTAGTAGCAGCGTCAAACGTTCTTCGACTGCACCGACTTCTGCGATCGTGCGGCGCTGCTGCTGGCCGATCGCGATGTTGTCGGGGCGCGGCGGCAGATGACCGTACTCGAATTCTTGAATGAGCGATTTCAGCTCGGTGCGTCGTCGCAACCAGTCGTCCCGTGACGCAACGCGACTCCCATCGCGAAACGTGAGTAGATCGGGTTGCAAGATGTCTGTCTTCGGCGTTGCCGGCGGTTCTGCGTCGCAAGTCAGAGCGACACTAGCCAAGATCCAGCCCAACACCACGGCGATTGTCCGGACCATCGGTCATCCTATGCTGCGTTAAGCCATCCCATCCAGAGTGCTACACCCACTGCGATGGCCAATGCGATGCGGTAGTAGCCAAAGATTTGCATGCCGTGTCGTTTGAGATAACTGACCATCCATTTCACGGCAATCACCGCCGCGATCCATGCGGCGATGGATCCGATGATCATCACGCCCAGCCCGTAGGTCTCCAGCATGATGGGGCCAGCGTCTTTCATTTTGTAGACCGTTGCAGCCAACAACGTCACGACGCCCAGCAGAAAGCTGAACTCGACGGCGGCCGATAAACTCATGCCGACCAACACTCCGCCGAGAATCGTGACGAGGCTGCGACTCGTGCCAGGCCACATCGCGATGCATTGAATAATGCCAATGGTTAATGCTCCCTGCCAACGCAACGCCTCGACATCCTTACCAACATGCCAGTCGCCACCGCGCTTCTGCCAGCGACCGACCCACAAGATTGCCAGCCCGCCGACCAACCAAGCAGCTACGGTGTACCAAAGGCTAAATAGCTTCGATTCGATCCAATCATCGAGCAACAGACCAATTACCGCAGCCGGGATGAAAGCAACGACGATGTTCATCGCCAGCCGAAAACCGACTTCGGAATCAGGGGTCTTGCTCGTTAGCTGACCAACGACACCGCGGATCATCTGTAGCATCCGGGACCAATACAGACCAAGTACCGCCAAGATAGCACCCGCTTGAATGCAAATGGCATACGCATCAGCGGCGGCGTCCTTGGGAATGCCCATCATCCGTTGCGTCAGAATCAGGTGGCCGGTCGAACTGACGGGAAGGTATTCCGTAAGTCCTTCCACGATGCCCAATATGATCGCTTGCAGTTCATTCATCCGACGAAAAGATTCCGATGAGGTTGCGGTATGAGGTGATCGTCACGCCATACCATAAGTTGTTTTCACGCTCGCGACGATGGGGGCGATTGCGGCAACTCCCCTAGGAACAGCATGCCGTGTTTGCCATAATGTCCTGAATACAGGTGGGAGTTTGGACCGAACAGGTAAGTTTGCGGGCCAACTGAAGCAACTTAACCGCTTGTTTGTAGGGCTCGCCGCGTGGTACTGGTCGCGGTTGAACCCGTTTCGAACCAATGCTAGCGCGTTGCGGCGAACTCGTTTCTGATTCGCTAGCTGTGAAAACGACAAGGACGAGCGGAGTTTTCTGACTGCACATCGTCGCGAAGAGTGGCTCGGTACGCGACGGGAAACCTTTGGAGGGAATTGATGTACAAGAATCTGAATGCGGTATCGTTGGGAATTTCGGGGCGATTGAACGAACTGATTGAGCTAGCACTAACCTACCGTTTTCGCGGATTTGATCTGGAATTGGAGCCTCTGGTCCAGCAGGCCGAGTCACGCGGCGTCGAGCATGCGACACGATTCTTGTCGGGTGGGATCATCGAAATTGGCGGTTTCGACTTGGATCTTGATTTGATCGCCAAAGATGAGGCCTTCGAAGCGGAACTAAAGCGTCTGCCGGCGATCGCCGATGTTGCCCGTGCCGTGGGCGCCAAGACGGCGATCTTGACCGTCAGCCCCTACTGTGGCTGGCGCCAGTATCACGAAACGTTTCAATTACATTGTGAACGGATCGCTCGCATCGCTACAGCTCTAGCCGAGTCCAGCGTCCGCATCGCGCTGAATTTCTTGGCTCCGACGCATCATCGCGAAGACCATGGTCCGCAGTTCATCGCCACGCCTGACAGCTTGTTGACACTGATCAAGATGATCGATCAGCCGCAGGTTGGCCTCTGCGTTGATACTTGGCATTGGTATGTCGGCGGTGGCTTGGTGAGCCAAATCGAAGGCTTCCCCGGTGAAAAGGTGTTTGCCGTTCGAGTTGCCGACTTGCCGCAGGAAAGCGATCTAGGCTGCGTTACGGAACAAGATCGTCTGTTACCTGGCGAAACCGACACCGTTCCCAATAATCAGTGGATCGAGTGGCTGCGCGGTCAAGACTACGAAGGCGCCGTGACAGCGTACGCGAACGCCGCGCAGTTTAGCGGTACGACTCGCGCCCAAATCGCCGAGCAAGCGTCCGAGTCGCTCGATCGACTGCTTGACGCGAGCGATGCTCATCAACCCGCCGCCACGACGAACTAGCGCGAACGAATTGTCGATTCGTACTCGCTGCAACGTTGGCTGCATGCAAGTTCGCCCGAGCATTGCGAGCGAAGAACAACGCTAGTTCGCCGTAACGCGCTAGCGTCGGTTCTGAGGCGGCGCTGAGTATCCAGTTGCAGCGAGAACCGCGGCTAGCGACTAATGGTACTCAGTTTAGATCCACGTGCGCTGTTCCCCCTCCCGCAGTTGACTCTCAACGGTCTTGTAACTCGCATTACGGGAGGCGGATTCAGGGGGAGGGCGACAATCGCGGAGCTGGTAGCTGCATTAAACGTCGGCTCCGCTCACGACATTTCAGCGTCTACGTTGCGTTAATCCGTTGTGGTTCCCTCCCCCTGCCCCATCCCGGTGTCGAGTTACATGAATTGGGGGCCATCGACGGGAGGGGGAACTGTTGCGTGGGAACTGTTGCGTGGGAACTCGGGTCGCAATCACGCTAACGTCTTTCGGCGAACGAATTTAACCTACGCTCCGCGCAGCCAAGCGTCGTCTTCGGCCGCAAATACAATGGGATCGCGTGGTATTCGCTGCAAATCGAAACGTTGCAATAGCTCAGTCAGCGTGCATTCCGTTCTGGCACCGGTGCCGCACCAATCGGCCAGCAGGCCCAGGATTCTTTCTGGGGGCACTCCGAGTTGCTGATAGTGGCTGATGCG
>JAGQPK010000628.1 GCA_020426755.1 Planctomycetales bacterium | reverse complement strand
GTTGTGGTTCCCTCCCCCTGCCCCCTCCCGATGTCGAACTGCGTGAAGTGGAGGCCATCGACGGGAGGGGGGACTACCCGTTTTTTTCTATCCTGAGATCTAAACTGAGTGCCATTGGGCGCCAGCCGCGGTCTCGTTGAATTCGCGGTCAATCGGCGGGACGAACCGACGCTAGGACTACTGAACGCGCGGCGTTACGGCGAATTCCTAGCCGCCTGCTGTCGTACCAGTTCATAGGCGACGACGGCAACCGAGTTGGCTAGATTCAGGCTGCGCGCGACTTCGAGCATCGGAATGCGCAAGCATTGATCGGCGTGAGCTTCCCGCAATGATTGCGGAAGTCCGTTCGACTCGCGGCCAAAGACAAAGAAGTCGCCTGGTCGGAAGGCAACGTCATAAATTGTTCGTTCGGCGAACTTCGTGATGTAGAACGTGCGGCCGGCTGGTAGCTTCGGTGCCAGCAGCGAATAGTCATCCACCATTTCCCAGGCGAGATGTCGCCAATAATCCATGCCGGCACGCCGCAGGTTTCGATCGTCGATCCGAAAACCCGTCGGGCGAACGATCCACAGTTTCGCACCGATGGCCACGCAGGTGCGACCAATGTTGCCCGTATTCTGTGGGATTTCTGGCTGGTATAGCACGATATTGCACGTGGCGTCACGCGCGACGTCGCCAGGTGATGGCTGCGGTGATTCGCTCGCGCCGATATCGAGTGGAACTTCTTTGGCAGGTTCGGCGTGCATGTCGTCCCGGATCACTCATAACGCAAAAATTATATTCTCTTCTCCGAAACGTCGCCGTCCGAAAGTCGCTTCCGCTGATTGGGTTGGACTTCAGTACAGGATGTTTCGCATGACCTGAAAGGCAAAGTACACCCCGCAGCCGTTGGCGGCCATATCCCAAAACTCGAAAGCGCGGCCCGGTACGAATATTTGGACGAATTCAAGCGACACGCCCAGCAGGGCCAACAGCAGCATGCACAGGTATTGTCGGCGTGAACTGCGAATCGACATCATGGCCAGTGCCGATACGACCGCATACCCCGTGAAGTGCAACGCCTTGTCGTGAAACGAGTGAGGCGGAATGTAGTCACGCGGCAACACGGAGCCAATTGATAGCAACGCTACTGCCACGAGAAATGACAAGCGAAAGATCGTGAGCCACGGGACGCGATAGAGCAGTTGATCGTAAAAACTCATGAATTCAACCCGGTTTCGGGAGTGACCATAGGCAGCAGGCCTGCGGCAGTCAAGTTCAGGAAACTTACGACATGTCAGCTTGCGTCGCTACGGCGGCAATCGCCAAAGATTTTGCCAATCGGATGTAACGGTTGTGAACAGTCGACAGCCGAAAACAGATGTGGTGCGGGGATCTTCCGAACGGCAGCCCTTGCGGGGTCACGATCGTTCGATATCATGAAGCTTTACCAGCCTGAGCCGCATGATTTGCGGATGAGACAACTACGGTTTTTGCCATTAATCGGGGGCACGATTGGCCGTGCCGTGTGAGGCGAAATTTCGTTGCGTCGTTCGCGTCCTTGAGCGTTACTCCCTGAGTGTTGCAGACCATGTTGAATCCTCTCAAGCCACGGCTCCTAGGCCAGCAGGCGACGGCCTGCGAACAGGTTCTCACTGAATCTCAAACGTCCCGGTTACTGGTACGTGAAAAAGCTAGGACCGATCGGTCTCACATCCCGTTTTCAACTCTCCGGCTGACAGGAGACTTCCGTACGATCGACGGGAAAGAGCGGTTCGAGCGTCTTGTCGAACATTGCCGATCTCGGTTACGAATCACCGACGATCTGGGTTGGCTAAGCGAACATGAGATGGCTGTCGTGATGCCCGCGACCGGTACTCAAGGTGCCGAGTGCGTGGCGGAGAACATCGAAGATCGCTTTGCGGGTGAGTTCGGCATCGAAGTCTATACCTATCCGGGCAATTGGTGGATCGAGTCGCTGCGGGAGCAAACCGAAGGTGCAGGGTTGCCGCATCGCGCGGAAGGTCGCACGACAGTGGCCGCCAGCGATTCTCGTAATCAACTTGTGGAAGAAGTCGAAGTGACTCCGAGTCGCTCGAGTTCGCTGGCATCGATTCCCATGGAGTTGATGATGGTTCGTCCGCTGCCCCGCTGGAAGCGTTTGATGGATGTGGCAGGTGCTGGCGTCGGCCTGCTGTTGCTCTCCCCCATCCTCCTGCTGGTTGCACTTTTGGTACGAACTACTTCCTCAGGTCCGGCCTGCTATGCTCAGCGCCGCAGCGGCCTGGGAGGACGTCCATTTACGATCTACAAATTTCGTTCGATGGTCGTCGACGCCGACGCTCAGAAACATCTGTTGACGGAACTAAACGAACAAGATGGTCCGGCGTTCAAGATCAAGAACGATCCACGCGTGACCGCCGTCGGTCGCTTCATTCGCAAGACTAGTTTGGATGAGCTACCGCAACTCTGGAATGTACTGCGGGGCGACATGTCGCTCGTCGGCCCTCGGCCACTTCCTTGTCACGAAACGGCCGGCTGCGAACCGTGGCATCTGGAACGACTCCGCGTTACCCCGGGGTTAACTTGCATCTGGCAAGTGTACGGTCGGTCGCAGGTGACTTTCGACGAATGGATGCGAATGGATTTGCGTTACATCCGCACCATGTCTGTCCGCCAAGATATCAAGCTGATCGTGGCGACCGCGTGGCGGATGATCTTCAAAAAGAACGGCGTGTGATTACCGGTTCCCGCCACGCGTTGTCAATTGACTCTGCTGCCCTTACGGCTGTTCAGCGCGTGAAGTATCGATCGGCCGCCGCCAACAGATTCTCTTCCGTCATCACGCGTGGTGTGCCAGCGAAGTCGCAGGCGTTCGCCACCATGCGCAGTAGATCTCGCGGATGACAGAAACGCATCGCGCGGCCTGATCGACGGTACTCAACAAAGAGCTGATCGATGGCGTCAGGTGCAAGCTGAACCTTTTGCGCCGCTGCTTCTCTCGCAAACAACTCCAGGAATTGTTCGTCCGTAGGATTCGGCACGTCGATCTTGTAGGGGATACGTCGCAAGAAGGCCTCGTCAACCAGATCTTGCGGCTTGAGATTCGACGAGAAGACGATCATGCAATCAAACGGAATCCGGAATGTCCGGCCGCTCTTCAGATGCAATGAATCGCAACGTCGCTCCAGCGGAACCACCAATCGGTTCAGCAGCTCTGCCGGTTCAAAACGATTGCGTCCAAAGTCATCGACAACCAGTGTGCCACAGTTGGCCTTCAACTGGAGCGGTGCCTCGCTGATGCCGGTCAAGGGATTCGTCGTCACGTCGAAGCTCTTAAGCTCCAGTTCGCCGCCGGCCGCAATCGTGGGTCGCTTGACTTGAATCCAGCGTCGATCATGCTCAATCGAGGTTTCGACCGGAACATGATGAATGGAATCGAACAACCGTACAATCTCACCACCGGCCGAGATTGCTCGCGGAATCCAAATGGTCGGTGGAAACGCTTCTGAAAGCCGTTCGGCCAACGTTGACTTGCCGTTTCCAGGCTCTCCGTACAAGAACAAACCACAGCCCATATTGAGCGACTCGCCAATCGACTGAACTAGCGTCGATGACATCACCAACCCATCGAAGGCTTGTTTGACCCCTGCCAAGTTCACCGTTTCGTTTTGCAGTGATTGGCAAGCGACCGCCGCAGCATACTGCTCCAACGGAACAGGGGCCGCACCAAAATATGTGCATTGCTGTACGTATCGTCGCGCTCGGTCGCCACCGAACTCCGTGAGTTCATAGTGGTAATCGCCCAGCGGTGCATCTGAACGGAGTGCAATAAGTTGCGCCTCCTTCATCTCAAACAGCATTTGCTGCGTCATGGCAAACGGC
>JAGQPK010000627.1 GCA_020426755.1 Planctomycetales bacterium | reverse complement strand
TGTCTACGTGGTAAATTTCGCGCGACTCGGCCTCGTTTTGAACTACCGCGAGGCGCGCAGGGACGATGGCATACCGGGGACGGAGATGCGTACGGTGGTATCGACCCATGTGCCATCCTGTAGCTCGTACACCCACAGTTGTCGTTCGGGATGAGCTTGCACGACCAGGTATCTACCGTCACTGGTGAAGGCGACGCCCTCCGGAATCCGTCCCGTGGGCAGTGTCTGGGCATGCTCGAAGGATTTCCCGTTGCGTCGCAAGATCGCCAATTCACCTTTCTCCGCGTGTCGCGAGTCTGTCGGCGGATAATTGGATCCCGCCATGAGCACTGCTGCCACCCATTGTCCGTCGGGACTGATCTCGATCGATTCGGGCACCGCGCCGATTGAAACGTAGCCAATTGTGCGAGCAGGAGTTGACTGCAAGTCCACGATACTAAGCGCATCCGCATCGATTCCATTCTGCGCGAAGCCCTGCCCTGCAGTCAGTCCCAAGGCACCATCGGGCGTGGTTACCACGCGATAGGGTTGACCATACACTGACACCTTATGGTCACTCAGTGTCAACTTCCCGTCGCTCACATTAACGATGGCCAGATAGCCACCCTTCTGCACGCTAGCCAGAGCCAGTTTGCCGTTCGGATGGATCGCCACATCGGAAATACTTAACTCAGGTGCACACACATCCAACGTCTGCACCGTGCGCGGCGTGTCGCCGGCTAACTCAATCAGACTTAGCGAACCAGCCGCTCGATTGGCCACGATTGCGAATTTTTCTGCTGCGTCAACTGACAGTCCGGAAGGTTGCTTGCCGGCGTCGAACGATGTAATCACACGAATCGGATTCGACGTTAGATCGAGCCACTTCATGCTCGTGCCTGGACGCCAAGGATCGGGCGTGGCGGAAGAATCCATCACGAGCGAATCCGCCAACAGAGCGCGGCGACCGCCAGACAGGATGGCGAGGTTCGATGGTGGACCGATGACCGTGTTGCTGATCCCAGGCGTGTGCCGAACCTGGGGTGGGAAGGTCGAGAAATCGATGAGCGACAGCGAATCCGGCTGAGGGTTTGATGCGGCTTGCGGAGTGCCGGATGTCAGTTCGATCTTGTTCTCATTTCCCGACAGCATCAGTTGCGCGACAGCCGTGTGTGCAGTTAGCAGAGCCAGCAAGATGGCGGACAACTTGAGCGTCAACGTGAATGCTCGAGTCGTTACATAAATTCTTCTGATCCAAGCGTGCATGGTTCCGCCCTCTCTTACTAGGTCCACATCGATATCAATTACATTACATCGCCGGCTGTCTGGCAGCGCACGCGAGTCCCCGTGCCCAGGCGGCGAATATATTTGGGATTGTCGCCAGATGCAAACCGGCAATAATTGTCGACGCCGACGCCGTGAAGGGGAGCCGATGTCCAACTCGACCGAGTCGTTTTCTGAGGCCAACCGGTTTGGTTGGGATTATGAGTCCGCGGGCGCAGCGCTGCCATCGTTGCCGTTTCCCATTTGGGATGTGCACAGCCATCTGAGTGGAGCGCGTGCTGCACATGTGATGAAGCGTGTGATGGATCTGTTCGGCATCGAGCGCATCTATTCGATGAGCCAACCCGAAGAGTTGGCTGTGCTGCGAGACGTGTTAGGCGACCGCATCCGTTTCATTGCCACGCCGGACTTCCGCAGCAAGGATCGACAATCCGCGCTTGCTGGTGGGTATGCTCGCCGACTTCGGCAATTCGCCACGGAGGGCGTGCGGATTGCGAAATTCTGGTCGGCACCGCGCGGTGTTGATTTTGCTGAACAATTTGGGGCGCCCGGAGACTCATTTCGCCTTAACACCCCCCATGTCCAGGCCAACATGGGCCTAGCGGTCGAGCTGGGAATGCATATCATGGTGCATATCTCGGATCCGGATACTTGGTTCGCGACGCACTACTCCGATTCCACGCGGTACGGAGACAAACTGTCTCAGTACGTGGCGTTCGAGGAGGCCATGGACCGCTTCCCAGTGCCGTTTATTGCGGCTCATCTGGGTGGTTGGCCGGAGAACCTTGAGTTCCTTTCCGGGCTGCTAAGCAGACATGACCAATTATACTTAGATACAAGCGCCACGAAGTGGATGGTTCGCGAACTGAGCCGTCACTCGGTGCAGGAGCGGCAGTCGTTTTTCGAGCGGTGGAGCCATCGGCTCCTGTTTGGCTCGGACATTGTCACACGTGACAGTCATTTGTCACCAGGCGGTAGCGAGGCGGAAGACCTTAAATCAAGCAGCGACAGCGAAGCGTTCGACCTGTATGCTTCACGATACTGGGCGCTCCGCACCCTGTTTGAAACTGATTACCACGGCGAGTCCCCGATCGCCGACCCGGATCTGAGTCTGGTGGAACCAGACAAGTACACTCAGACGGACGCGCCTCCTTTGATTGGCTCCTTGACGCCCACACACGTCCTGCGATGTATCTACTATCAAACTCCTCACGCACTCCTGTCGCCGCTCGACTGAAGTCGCCGATTTTTCCGACTGACGACGGCTCGACGAAGTTTGAACCCGATCGCGCCCAGTGGTCGGCCCTGGTCCGGTCAACGTCGACGCCGCCAGCAGCGGCGCTTGGTTTGACGTCCGACGAAGTGGTTTTGTTCCGTCGCGAACTGCTTAGCGCCGCCCGTCACTGGACGCATCGCTTGCAACTAATCGCTGAGAAGCACCAGCTACCCGCCTTCGAATTGCCAGCCTCACTCGACGGACATGTCGAACCTCGCATCGTCGGCACCGGACACCAACCGCACGTATTCCACAGCGGCACGATCTTCAAATACGACATTGCGGCTCAGTTTGCCACGGAACGCCGTGGAGTTGCCTTGTCAATCGTCATGGACACAGATCGAGGAGACGCCGGTCGGTTTGCCTTTCCTCGCGCAATTGACACCGGTGTGGCACAGGTGTCGTCGCTGGAGTTTGCCACGCTGGCCACTCCCGCCAGCTTGTTTGACAACGGCTACATCTTGCCAGTCACCGAACTGACACAAGTGCGACACCGCGTCGGCCGTCAGCTTGAATTGCTGGGTAAGCACACAGCGTTCGAGTCGTTCTCAGCAGCCATGGACGTATTCACGGCGCTCGCGGGACAGAAGGTTACCGAGGCCCAGTCGATTGCCCGTCGCTGCCTTGGCCGAGCAACGCAGACCTGGGAACTGCCACTGACATACCTGTGTCAGCGTGCCGGATTCCGTCAAGGTCTGATGCATGTGATGCGTGACGCTGCCGCCTTCCACGCGTGCTACAACGAAACACTCGACGAATGGCGCACACGGCGTCGCATCCGCAACGGACTCAATCCGTTCCCGCGACTCAAACAGCGCGAGCGTCGGTATGAACTGCCGATTTGGGCGATTAATCTGCGGAATGACGAACGACTTGCGATCTGGGTCGAACCCGAGCGGCACCGGGTCCGTTTATTCGCGGGCTCACAGGAGATCGGCCTACTCACACCCGATTCCGTCGAGTGGCCTGAGGAAGCCCAAGGTTTTCTCATCGCCCCCCGCGCCGCACTCATTTCCATGATGTTCCGCACACTCTGTTGTGACTTTTTTTTACATGGCCTGCGCGGACGGTCGTACGACGGCTTTACCGATCGACTTATTGCCAACTATTGTCACATGCGTACGCCGCAGTTTGCCGTCGCCAGCATGTCGCGACTGCTGTTTCCGGATGAGTTCCGTCGATCACAACAAGCTGCCGCGTGGCACCAAGAGGCCCGCTACTGGGCACACCATCCAGAGTGTCTGCTACTGGATGTCGACCTCCCACCACAAGATCGTGACGCAGTCGCCAAAATCGTGGGCCGAAAAGCCGAGTTGCTACGCAGCATT
>JAGQPK010000626.1 GCA_020426755.1 Planctomycetales bacterium | reverse complement strand
ACATCAGTACCAGCGACACCTGTTCCGTTGTCAACTGAATCCACGTTAGCGAAGTCCGCGGTGACATCATCGTATGCCAAATTCTTGTCAGCATCGGTTACTGCCGCGATCGGGGTTGCGCTGAAGAGCACACGTTGCTCGAGCTGAGTCAGCTCGCCAGCTTGCGCCGGCGGTTGCTCATGCTGCATGACACCGCACGCGACCGCCTTGACTTCTTCCCAGACGGTTCGAGTGTGGATTAACCAGTTTCGAAAGCTCATCGGTGTGACTCGGTCATGAGAGATCTGCAATGTACGGAGCGTACCCGAAGCGGTACGGACACAATCAACGTTGGAAGCGGGCCAAGTCAGGCTGCGGTAGGGTTAGCAGTGCTTCCCAACACTTGTGGAATCGCAACCAAGCGAACTCTCCTAGCCGTTCGCTCCGCCAGCCAAATACGACGTATCCTCGTTCGCCGGCACCAAGGTCCTGGCCGACGTGAGCGGGCAATTGGATTGAGCCGGAGAAGCGCGGCTCTGCCAAGCGAACGTCCGAATCGCTGGCTCCACCGCCAAGCTTCACCGCCAGCGGACCGCCGAAAGCTGAATTCAACGCTGGATGCGGCAAGAGATTCGAGGCTCGTGGATTGATGTGATCGAGCGTGCCGTAGCGTGCCCAGCGGCCACCGACTCGAAACCGCGTGTATGAACCGACTTGCGGCAGGATGGCATCAATGTGATCTTGGGCAATCGAGACGATCAGTTCTTTTCTTGACTCATCTGCCACCGTGAGCAGTTCGTCCCCTTCCTCGACATGCGTGCCGATGGTCTGCTCCAAGTTTCGCGCCACGATTCGTCCCGACAGTGGAGCACACACCTGCAACGAAGCGACTTGTTGCGTGACTTCATTGCGGCGCTCGGAGATTGCCTCCAGATTGCGCTGAACGACCTGAGCAGCAGCGCCATTTTGGTCGTTCAGTGCCACTCGGTAGCGTACGCGCTCTTGTTCGTAGACGAGTTCGAGTTCACGTTGCTCAGTCAACATTTCGTCGTTAGATAACTCAACCAGCAGGTCACCTTGCTCGACCGATTGACCGTCGACGACATGTACCTGCTGTACGAAGCCCGCTGCGCTACAACGGACGACGGAAGTGTTTGTATAGTCGACAACGGCGGGGGCCGTGATCCGCCCAGGTACAGGGGCTCTCCACAAAATCGCGGCGAGTACTACTGTGGTCAGACCGCCGATCATTGTCGCGCGGTAGAACGAAATGCGGTCTTCGTACCACCGGCGCTGCAGATTGACACTCAGTTCCCATAGTGGCTGCCCCACCCAAGCGATCACGCCCCAACAGGCCAGCAGTAGTCCAGCGCCTTGCAGCAAGACCGCTGCGGCCGTCACTAGCGAGATGCAAATCAGAATCTTCCAAGCAGCGGACGCGAATCCGTACGCTCCAATCAATGCGCGTTGCAGGCCAAGTACATGCAACGGTCGGTTCGCGGTGCCAAAGCAGATGCGCTGCGCGACGGAGGCTACAAATCGGCTACCCTCGGTGGCTAAATTGGGAATCTTCAGCAAGTCCGCCAGTATGAAGTATCCATCGAAACGCACGAGTGGATTGGCATTGAACAGGATCGTCGTGAGACTTGCCATGACGATTACATTGAACAACAAATGGTGGGCGATCGAGGACTCGGTTTGAGTCCAAATGACGGCCGCAATCGCAGCCACCACCAACTCGGCAAACATTCCTGCGGCGGCCACGTGGATGCGCCGCCAGCGTGAAGGAATTCGCCAACATGAAGTCACATCGAGATAAGCCATGGGTGCCAGCAAGATGAAGACAATGCCCGTTTGGCGCACTTCGCAGCCGTAGTACTTGCAAGCCAGACCATGGGAGAACTCATGGATCGCCTTGAGGCCGATCGACGCCAACATGAGCCACAGCCAATTGTGTGGAGCCAACACGGTTGTCGCGCTCGACATGAACGTTGGCCAATGCGCAAACAAACAGATGACTCCGACCGCGATGACAGTCAATCCCGCGAGCGTTCCCCAGACCGAAAACATCCAGCCGAAGCCAGGCAGGAGCGCCGACAATAGCCGATCCGGAGAGCCTAAGGGAAGCCTGATCCAAAACGGATTGAATCGCGTTCGTCCGTTGGCAATGTGTCGATCCAATGTCTGCGTGTGGCCCAGCCAGCCAGATTCCTGATCTGCGAAACTCGCCAAACGATTCGCCATGAGCCACGTGGCGATTTCTTTGCCGCGAGGGTTGCTTAAGGCATTCGCACCGAGGATCCGCGCCGTAATCGCCAAGGCCTGAGCAACGGTGCGGCTGCCGTCGAGTGTGGAGAGGAACACATACTCGGGGTAGCCCACGCGATAGAATCGTCCTTGCGTCGGGTGCTCGATGTGGTAGTACGTGGTCTCGCCATGCACTTGAGGCGTGAAGACCAATTCCTCGGCGAGTTTCAAACGCACGCTACCAGTGTCCAGCGTGGATGGGTCTAGCGTGTGTCCCACGATTCACCATCCTAACCAGGCAATGCATGTCGTTAACGGCCGGCGAAACAAGTTCCAACCAAGCGGATAACGGTTCGCTTTGACTCGTGCCGTACCGTGCATTCCTGGACGAAAGGCGATTGATGTGTCTTCCAATTTGACTTCGGCGATGAACACGTTCGCGTCGTCACGCAGTTCTGCTCGCGGGTGAATTCTCACAACCGTCGCCTGCAGACGTCGTAACGGAAAGGCGTCGAGACGAATTGATGCCGACATGCCGGGGCGAACGTACGCGAAATCCTCTTCCGGAATACCAATCTCAACGACCATCGTGTCGAGTGGAGCAATCTCGAATAGCGTCTGGCCGACCTCTAGGGGCATTCCTTCAGTATCTTTGTGATCGCCGCTGACGACGACGCCAGCGATCGGACTGTGGATTTCGGCGTTCCGCTCGCGGTGTTCGAGCAACTCACGGCGCGATTGAAGACTGTCGACTTCATGTCGCGCCATTTCTGCTTTGCCGGAATCGAGTGTCACCAGATATCCGTCGCGTTCCTTCGTCGCGCGGTGCACATCGGCACGAATCCCGGCCAGCTCCATCCGCAGTTCTCGCCCATCCATTAGCGCTAGTAACTGGCCTTCCTCGACAGTGTCTCCGGGTTCAACAAATGACTTTTCCAGAGGACCGGCAAACGGAGCAGCCACAAAACGACGTTGCACAGGCTCGACCGTGCAGTCGCATTTGACTTGGTACGAAAGCGGCAAGCAGAGCACCAAGACCAGGAGTCCGACCAGGGCCATGATAGTCTGGCCCCGTCGCTCGCGCGCTAGGCGACAGCCGGCAGCGAAAGCTTGCTGGATGCTTCCTTTTTCTGAACGCATGACTAGGTGCAGGACCGCAGCCACGGGAGACTCCGCCGCTCGCAGAAAGCTGCGGACCTCACGCGTATGCACCGCATCGGCTGGCCCAGCTACGGCCCAGGCTCCGCACAATCGTCCGGTCGTATCACGCAAAGGTGAACTGATGATTGCCGGCAGTTGTGTCAGCCGTGCAAAGTGCTGATGCGCCAGCATTCCGCCACAACTGTTAGAGTCAGTGGGCGGATAAAGGATCGGCTCGCCACGCGCGATGCATTCCTGTAGGACAGCTTGTGCGCTGATGGAGAACGGGCCGTCCGGTGCAAATTCGGCATCGGAGACCGCCGTCAGTTTGCATTCAATTGACGGACCGTGACACAAACCGACCAGCACCGTGTCGACTGATAAATGCCGTCGGGTTTGGTCGGACAGAATTTGACTTGCCGCCTTGGCGACGTCGGCTGTTCCGACACGAGCTGCCAGTTCGGAGACGGCCGCCATGCGCTGTAACTGTGCCTGCAGCGATACGAC
>JAGQPK010000625.1 GCA_020426755.1 Planctomycetales bacterium | reverse complement strand
TGACGTGTGAGGTAGACAAGCATTGTAGTGAATATTGAATGTTGGATGTTGGATGTTGGATGTTGAATGTTGAATGTTGAATGTTGAATGTTGAGTTACCACGAAGGTGTGAAGTTGTGGGAAGGGAAACGTGTATTAGACGTGACGAAATGGCTCGTGTCGTCGTATGTCTCGTTGACTGCGTCAATCTTGTGACTGCCTAGTGAAACAAGAGCATTGCACTTCAATATTCAGAATTCGAAATTCAACATTCGATATTCAGGATTCAACATTCCGTCTAAGTCCATTGATGGCACGCTGCAGGTGTCGGCGGGCGCGATGATCGCCGTCGATCCGCAGTGACTGCGCTGACTTTAGTGCCTTGACCAGCTGCTTGTGTGCGCGATAAGCGGTTAGTCGGCAGTGATCCACTTTGCCCGCATGTGCCTCAAAGCCTTGAATGAAGGCGGTCGCGACGAGTGGGATATTGATTTCGCGTGGATCTTCGAAGTCGAGTTCGGCCAAGAAGGTACCGAGATCCAGTTCTGGATCGCCAAGGCAGAGCTTTTCGAAGTCGACTAGTCCGAGTCGCTCCCCTTGGTCGAGCCACTGTTTGGCGTGAGGGGAACCGTGGATTGGGCGTAATGGACGAGCTTGGAAGGCGAGATGCAATTGTTTTAAATCGAATAGGAAGTCATCCAAGTCCTGCCGCAGCGCCGGCACTCGTCGCGCCAAATCGTCCGCCGTGCGAACCGTTCGTTGCCATTGTTCGACGGGCCCGAAGACTTTCGGCGGTTTCAGTGTGGAATTCGCCAGACTGGCCAGTGCTTCACCGAGGCGACGCGCAAGACGATCTCCATCAACGGCGAAGTCATCGTGATCCAGCGGCTCGCCCGGCAGTGCGTCGTGCCAGAGACATAGACGTTGATCATCCCAGTGATGCGGTGGGGCGACGGCGAAGGCGAGTTCTCCGCGCGTGGCGGCGTCGTGCAGACGTATCGCATCGAGATGCTGCTGGTAACCTTCTTCTACGTGCGTAAATACTTTGCCGAACAGTGTTCCGCTCTCGCCCGTCTGTCGTACCGTACAACGGCGATCAGGTCGATAGCGAACGACGTGCGGCGTGGGGTTGATCGCCATCACCGAAGGCAAGGTCGGCAACGCACCATCACACGGGAATGTCGCAGCCAGGATCCAGCCGAGCGATTCATGTGGTTGGCATGCGTTCAGCGGCGGACTGATGCTTTGGTCTGAGTTCGCGGCCAGTAATTGCAACCATGTTTCGCGCCGCGCGGATGCCTCGTTGGCCGCCGCCGCCCCGTCGCTAAATAGATCGATACGGCACAGCAACTGAGACGGACGTTTGGATTCGAACACCAGTGTTGCGTAGGGCTCTTTCCCCGGATGGAGCCGACCGTACGTTCGTCGCCAAAAGGTTGGTGCCGTCGAATGAAAGACCTGCTCACCGACAACTTGCAGGATGTCAGTCAAGCACCGGTCGTCGCTTAGCGATAGCAGTCGATCGCGCAACATTACGTGGGGACTTTCTTCAGGAGCTGCTGTTGCGGAGAGAGAACACATTATCGGGTCTCCATCGTCAATAGTGAGTTCTGTCGAGGCGTCATGCCGCTACGTTCACAGAGCCGTGCGTAATCGCCGTTAAGTGCGATGAGTTCTGTGTGAGTACCTTGTTCGACAAGCGTGCCGCCTTCCAGCATCAAGACTTTGTCGGCCGTGACCGCCAGGTCCAAAGCATGTGTAATGACCAGGCAAGTGCGATTCTTCATCAGGCGTGCCAACGCATCACGCACAAGGGCTTCACTGTGAGCGTCAAGGCCTGTCATCGGTTCGTCCAAGATCAGAATTGGAGATTGACGGATGAAGGCGCGAGCCAACGCCAGGCGTTGCCGTTGTCCGCCGGATAAGGTCACGCCCCGTTCGCCTAGAACCGTGTCGTAACCCTCGTCTAGTTGAGTGATGAAGTCGTGCGCGTGAGCTGCCTTGGCCGCGGCTACCACCTCGGCATCACTAGCCGATAGGTTGCCATAGGAAATATTGTCGCGAATGGAAACTCCCGTAATGAACTGCTCCTGTAGCACGATGCCAATCTGATCGCGGAGCGATTGGCACCGATAGTCACGAATGTCGCGGCCATCCACGCGAATGATTCCTTGCGTCGGATCGAAGAGACGAGGCAATAACGCGACGAGTGTCGACTTGCCCGCCCCCGATGCGCCGACCAGCGCCACTCGCTCACCAGGTGCGATGTGAAACGAGACGTCGCTGATAACGTTGCGGCCCTCGCCGTAGTCAAACGAAACGCTCGCGTACTCGATCTCTCCACGTAAGTTCACTGCGTCAATTGCGGTTGGCAATTCGCGAAGATCAGGATCGACTTCCAGGATTTCACCAATACGTTGGACGCTGACAGAGGCCGCCGTTAGCTTTGCCAATAGCTTGACGAGGTTGTCGACCGGCTTGAAAACTTTTGTGACGTAGCTGCTGAACACAAGGAGTTCACCGGGCGTCAGTCTGCCGCGGAGCACTTGCATGGATCCGAGAATGACAACCAGGAATTGGCCGACGGCGCTGACGATTTCCACGGCACGTTCGGCAGACGCTTCGGTCTGAGCGGTAACGACACTCTGTTGCAACGCTTGCGTGTTCTCGACGTCGAACCGCTCGGATTCAAACTTCTCTCGACCGAACGCTTGCAACAAAGTCATCGAAGATAGCGCGTCATTGACGCGCGATGCCATCCGCCCCTCGTTGCGTCGTTCACGCCGCGCGGCGTTCTTGAGAATGCTCAGCCGCCGAAACAGATAGTAAGACAACGGTGGTAGCGTGGCAAGAACCGCTACACTCAGCGCCAGGTTCACCCACAACATGACGAGTGACATGCCGATTAAGACTGCCAAGTAGGAAGGGAAACTCAGGGCTGCGCTCCCGAAGAGATTGCGCAGTGCTTTGGTATCCGTCGTGACCTTTGTCAGGAGTTCACCGGAATGAGTCCGTGAATGGAATGACAGGGATAACGTCTGCAAGTGATTGAACAATTCACGTCGCAAGCGATACACCATCTCGTAGCCGACACGCGACATAAAGTAAGTCTGTAGATAAACGCCGGTCCCTTTGACAATCGCGATCAGAATAATCGTGGATGACACCAAGGCGATCGAACGCAACTTGTCTGCCATAAGCCAACTGCCAACATTCTGCCAGCGTGCCGGGAACGGCTGCTCTAAAAGAATGTTGTCAAGGATGACCTTGAGTGGCCACGGACTGATCAACTCACACGCAATGAACACTAGCGTGCAACTGATAGCCACCACCAAGCGGCCACGTGAGTGCCGGATGTGCTCGACGACAATCTGGCGAAGCCGAGGTGAAACCGTTGTCGCCGCGTGCAGTGGCTGTAGAAGTCGACTAAACATGGCAGACCGCCTTTCCCTGCTGGGCGGCCAGTTCAGCCAGTGTACGGAATGTGACGTTGGGGTATTGCTTCAATTCGCCAAGCAGCCAGGACAGATAGTCGAACGAGGTGCTGTCCATCACTTGGTGGTGTAACAAGATGCCGATCGGCTGTGGTTGACCGAGTTGCGACGTTAGCTCGGAGATGAACTCACCGGCGTCGCGCATCTGCGGTGCCCCTTTCCACTGGTACAGGTCGATCGTCACCGGGACTTCGCAGTACGAGTACGGCGGGGATGTTGTATCGCGTGGCGAGTTGATATGTCGGGATAAAATGGCAAACTGCAGGTCGTGTAGTGCTTGGCACGTATCGGATGTGCAGCGGTTCCAAGGAGGCGTGAATCCGGGGAAGAAGTGATCTTCCAAGGCGTCTTCCAACACACGCTTGCCGCGGGCAATGTCATTGAGCTGAGCGTCGTAGCCA
>JAGQPK010000624.1 GCA_020426755.1 Planctomycetales bacterium | reverse complement strand
TCCCGCCACCGCGTCGCAGAGCGACAGCCCAATCCAACGTCAACGTTGCCATGCCGGCGACAACACCACGCGCGGCATTGCGTCGGGGAACACCGCTGCTGAAATCACGTGCGCCGTCGCCATTCATGGTCGTTGCTATCCGTTTTGTATTTGCTCAAATGTCGCGACGCGACATGCATTACGTCTCGCACATAAACCGGCGATAAATCGCCGGCCTACCATCAACAATCGCTACGCGATGAAAATGTCGCCGGCCCAACATCCCTAACATCGCAAATCGCGTCGCGATTATTGGCGTCGCGGAGCGGCAGCCCGATCTAACATCAACGTCACCATGCCGTCATACCGACGTATCCGCATTACCAACCGCGCAAAGCAAAACCAGGCTCGGACTTGCCGAGCCTGGTTTCAAAAGCTTAATCAAATTGCCGTGTTACGACAATTGTCGACTTACTTGCGACGACGACGCACGACGAACAGACCGCCGAGCAGCATCAGGGTAGCGGAAGCCGGTTCCGGCACAGCGGCAATCGCAGCACGCGTACCTGCTTCGTAACCACCATCAGACAGAGCCGCCACCAAGTCGCTGGTAGTGAACAGGCCGTCGCCGGTGAAGTCACCCGTCGACCAAACAGCAGCGTCGCCAGTTTCGTACTTGCCACCGGAGAAGAGCACCACGAGATCGCTCGTGTTGAACTCACCATCCAGGTTCGCATCGCCGATCCAGCTCTTCTTGATGTCGTCCGCCTTGATCCACTCGGTAACGTCGTCGCCGTTGACCAACGAATCACCCGTCAGATCATAAGCAGCCAAGTTGGCACCGCCGGCCGATTGAGCCGTCAGGTCATCGATGTCAGAAGCGTCCAGCACGCCATCGTTGTTGAAGTCACCGCGGAGACCGCCACCACCCGTCCAACTGATATGCACGTCGTCGATCGACTGCAAGCTGTTGGCATCGCCGGTACGACCGCCGAAGGCAGCACGAGCACCACCGGGGAACGACGCACCAGAGACACGCTCTTCGTTGTAGATAACGTGAACGCTACCGTCCGTGCCGTCGGTGACAACCAACGTGACGAGCATGTCGCCGCCATCTTCCGTAGCGACCAGGCTCATCTCATTCCACTCGTTGTTGACGAGGTCGAAATCGGCACGGTCCAGCAACACGTCTTCGAGAACCTGTGTGCCGTCCCAGTGCAGCGAGAAGTGGTTGGCGCGACGATCGGAGCATGGGCCCGCATTGCCGTCGATATCGGTACCGCAACCGGTTGGATCGCCGTCGCCGAATTCTTCGTCGTTATCAAACGTGTCGAAGCCAATCGACAACACACCGGGGAGATTCGGTTCTTCACTGAAGCCCGATCCCAGCTCGCCAGAATCACCGTAAGCACCGGCGTCCAGGATTAGGAACGACATGCCGTCAGCGTTGTTACCCGAATCGTCGATCTTGAACTTGAAGGTAGCGTTGATGTTGTCAGCCACGTCCGAAGTTTGATCGAAAGCAATGCTGTTTGCTTGGCCAGCGGTATTGCTGGTCAGCTGCATGTAGCCCGGCTGCGCACCGCCATCATTCGTCGAGTTGCGGAGCAGCGTGTGAGGATCACTGCCGCCCTGGAATTCGGTGTACGGAGTACCACCGACCAATGGAGGATTGTCCGGAACTGGCGGAGCAGTGAGGTCACCGACGTCGTAACTCTCGAAATCTTCGGACCATGTTTGCACAGCGCCGCCACCTGACGGAGTCAAAGCGATCGAAAGATTGTCAATGCTCTGTTCCGAGTTCGCACCGCCGGTGCGTGCCTTGAATGCAGCACGACCTTGATAGGGGCTCAAACCGGGGATCAAATAGTTTTCGTAGGGCAGCGTAAAGTCACCCGTATCCAGGTTCGTTAGCTGAACGGTTAGGTTCGAGCCACCGGCTGCGGGCGTCAACGTGATGCTTGCGTGGAACGGGGAACCCGTTTCCAGCATGCCATCGCCGTAATCGATGTCGCTGCCTTCCAACCCGACAGAGTCCAGACGGGTATTGTCGAAGTGGACCGAAACGCTGCTCTCGCCGTTGTCACCCTGATCGGCGTTATTGAACGTGTCAAAACCGATGCCGAACGATCCCGATAGATTCGGTTCTTCGCTCAACTGCCAGTTTGGGAACGGACTGTTGTTATCAACACCCCACGTATCAGTATTTACGAACACGAACGACATGCCGTCCGCACCGCCACCCTGGCCGGGAGAGAAGCTCATGTCGAAATCGACCTGCAGCTGCGACCAGTCACCCGATACACCTTGGTTGAATGACGCCCCTGTCGTCAATGAATTCTCTTCGGTCGTCAAACGCAATGCGTTACCATCCCATCCGTCGATGATGGCGATGCTGTACGCCGTAGCGCTGTAGGGCAGAATACTCGGAGCATTTCCGCCGACACCAGGAGGCGGAAAAATCGCGCTGAAGTCTTGCACCGTGTCGGCAGCAAAACCGCGTGCACACAGAGTCAACACTACCGCCAGCGCACCTGCGCGCGTGGCCAATTTCAACCACCTAAATTTCTTCATCAAGAAATCCTCCACCAGAACCCGTGAATCAAAGTTTTTGCCTCAATTTCGACAACACTCCCCAGACGATTCGTTCGCACGAATGTCAGACCTTCGTGGTCGGAAGAACACTCGGCACTACGAAGTAGTTGCCGAGCTCGGCGAATGCCAAAGCGATGGGTGACCGCCTCTAAATGGAAAGTTTGTCGGTGCCGATTATAACTCAACTAATCCGTCAATCCAGCGCAATGTTCCACGTTCTATGCGAAATGCCGGCCTCGGCAGCAACTAGCAACTGACTGAATGTCAATCAACTTGAACACTCAAGGGCTGCACGTCCGACCACGGTTGCGGCGAACATTGATCCCCATTGCAGTCAATGATTCCGATTCTTAACATCGAACCTGACCAATAATCGAGCACCCAGCACCACGATCCTACGCCCCATGTCTCAGCGCTACTACGCCGCCGCGTGTCAACTTGACCTACCCAACCCGGCAGACCGCACAGAACTGCCGGGCCGCGTTGATCAGTTGCTATCGATGATTGACTACGCAGTCACCGGCTACGCACCATTTCATGACGTGCGGCTCATCGTCTTCCCCGAGTTCGCGCATGCCGCGCCGATTTATGCCACTGCGGAAGAGCTCGCCGATAAACTCGCCGTTTCACTGCCGAACGAGCAGACCGACCGCTACATCGCCAAGTGCAAAGAGCTGAACATCTACGTCCAGACCGGCAGCTTTTTGGAAATCGATCCGCGTTGGCCAGGGCACGTCTTCAATACGACTTGCCTGATCGGCCCGGATGGAATCCTCTCGAAGTATCGCAAAGTGAACACGTGGATCCCTTGGGAAGTGCACACCAGCCCCCACGACCTGCCGGACTACGACGAACCGCTGTTTCCGGTGGTGGAAACGCCGATCGGTCGCTTGGGCGCGGCGATCTGCTACGATTGGTTGTTTCCCGAAGCAATTCGCCAATTGGCGCTAGCGGGTGCCGAAGTCCTGATCCGCGTCTCCGCCTACATGGATCCCTGGGGCACGGCCACGCCGCTCGATTGGTGGACAATGATTAACCGTGTGCGAGCGCTCGAGAACATGGCCTACGTCGTCGCTGCCAACCAGGCCGCCAGCCTCGCCCATTACCCACCGTTCAGTTGGCCCGGCGGCAGTATGATTGTCGACTACGATGGCAGAGTGTTGTCACAAGCCGAGCCAGGCGCCGGTTCTCGCATCGTCGTGGGCCCGGTTGACTTGGGCGCGTTGCGAGCGGAACGAGCACGTCGCCAAGGCCACGACTTACTCAGCCATTTGCGTCAGGAAGCCTACCACAGCGGACCGCA
>JAGQPK010000623.1 GCA_020426755.1 Planctomycetales bacterium | reverse complement strand
GTGCGTGCCTACGTACACGATGTTATCCTGGTGGTGCAACTGCTGAACTGCAGCTAGCGAGTTGTTCAGTGTGTAGGTGTAACTACCATCGGCGTTGAGTTGAAATGTTCCGTACGCGCCATTCACTGCCACACCGACGTTACCGGCAGATCCGTTCACCGTCGACACGGTCAGTGCCCCAGAAACCGTTGAGTCGTTTGAGATCACATTGCCCGTGATCGGATTTGGAGCGGCATCTTCGACAACAACCCCCACGTCCGCAATTGCCGTTGGCGGCACGTTCGACACGGCGGCGATCGCAGCACCGCTCACGACTGCCCAGTAATCACTTGTTACCGTGACAGTTATCTGGCCCGACGAGTTGGCCGTAACAATCGTGGCGAAATCTTCCAACTCCATTGTAGAAGATCCCGTCATGCCATTGATCGTCATACTATTGGCGGCAAACACTTGATTACCCAATACCGTGGTGCCATTGCCCCCGTCAACTGTGATCGTTTGCAGCGAATTCGAGTTGTAGTGGGCAAACGTATAAATGGCATACTCTTGACCGGCAGTTAGTCCGCTCCACACCAAACGGATCTGTTCTGAGCCACCAGAGTTGTCGACGAGCGTTCCATCCAACCCCGTAAGACTTTGACCGTGCTGAGGCAGCGTCGAAGTCGTCGGGTTCGTATCGATCGACGAAAGACTACCGGTAGTCGACACGTTGATCGAGATTCCCGAGTTCACTCCATTCTCGTTCAGCAAACTACTGAACGTACCTGTCGAAGTGACGTGGCGCCAGTTTGTTGGGCTCGTGGTGTCCGTCCCCGGACCAAAATCAACGCCCACCAAAGGTCCGCTCGTAAAGTTGGCGAGCACCGAGAACCAACCGGCGGCGACCTCGTCACTGACAAACCCTGATGTTTCAATCAGCCCTGTCGTGACTTCAAAGACCCAGTCGCCTCCAAGGTCTGTGTGTCCGGTTAGATTGCTGGATGCCGCGATGTCAGCGCCCGTCAGTGTAGCGAGAGACTCGACAAATGCAGCCCCCTCGACACCATCACCGACACTGCAACCGTACAGAAGAATGTCGGCATCGACGGTGAGTGAGTCGGCCCACATCGCCAATTCGCCGGCATAAGAATTCAGCGTGTCAGTGTTTAAGAGTGTGCTACCAAGTCTTAATTCGCTCGCCGCACCGTGCGAAACCAAGTGTATTGCAGAATAGGTGTTGGAGCCACCTTCAGCCAAGATCTGACTGATCTGTTCAACACCATCTTCAACCGGATTCAACAACCGCACTTCAAACGAAGTGCCCGCATTACCAGACAAAATATCTGACAACAGTTGGTCAGCGTTCTCCACGCTAGAATCAACGATGATCAGTTGTCGCGGCCCTGTCTCTTCGACAACCGCAGTCGTCTGCAGGTTCTGTTCTTGAGGAACCTGCAGATCGGTCGTTGTCGATTCCGGCTGAGTTAAGAATCCGCCGTCAGGTACCGCATCAAATAGAACGCGGTCTTCTAACTTCTCGCGAAGGCGTTGACTGACGTGTCGATGGTTGTCGTTCATGCGCAAAAACTCTCTCGATGCCGATCGCTGGTACCCGCTCGGCACATTCTCAAAGTCACAACTGCCCCTCAATGCCAATCAAGAATGCGTCCTGTGTCTGTCATGCTGTCTCGGCAAACTCGACAACCTAGGCAGCACACGACCGCGCAGTTGATCACCCTGTCGGTGGTGTGCGGAACGCACCTTTCACACGTCGCGTCCCAACTTTAGAAAAAAATGAGACGAACTCATCACAAAACATAGTTCGGAATCCCGCATCGTTCGCTTTTACGTCCTTTGCGATGCGTGCGGTTTGTAGTTCCTGCATGCATTGGATTGCGGGACTCCACATAACACGAGCGACTGGTGGTTATGGACCGAACAATGTACTGGCAATGATTGCGGGGCGCTCAACACAACGGACTTGTGCGGATGGTTGGAACGAGGGATCGATCGGATCAACACGGCGGAAGGAGGCGGTGCCTGGTCGGCATCGGCTGCCTATTCGTGCTGTGTGCCGGCGAGCTGAGTGCACGGGAGCCATTGCCGACCTTGGTCCCTCCTGCGTCCGAAGGTTCTGCGTTTCGAGTCAGTGAAGTTCTCGCCGAGATCGACGAAGCTCAGAATGCGGATACATCGCCACTCGACAAGCCCTGGTGGCTTTCACACACAACAGAGCTGATACGGGCGGATGCAACGCCATTCGTCGCCGGCGTCGACGACCTGCTGCAGCTAACTCTCGAGTACTCCGCGCAAGTGCGTGTCTATGGCTACGTCCCGCGGATCCGAGAGACCGCGGTCGCTGAGTCGTTGGCAGCGTTCGATTGGAGCAAGTTCATCGATTCGGTTTGGCAAGATACGAGCGAGCCTGTTGGCAGTGCGCTTACTCTTGGCGGCGCCGGCAATCGCTTTCGTGACCATAACTTACGAGTAGACGCGGGACTACGACGTCGACTCGAAGCAGGCGGTACATTCGAGTTGTACCAACGATTCGGTCACCAGAACAACAACTCACGCTTCTTTGTCCCGAACGATCAGGGCACCGCGCGTCTCGTATTGGGCTACACGCAACCTCTGCTCCGAGGGCGCGGACATGTCTATAACAGAAGCCTGATTGTACTTGCCGATATCGACGTGGCCACTTCGACAGACGAATATCGTCGTCAGTTGCAGTCACACCTTCTGGAGGTCGCCAAAGGCTACTGGGGGTTATACCTAGAGCGAGCGAACCTAGCGCAGAAGATTCGACTGTATCTTGCTACGCGCAAGATCGTCGACGAGTTGGAAGATCGGCAATTGATTGATGCGCAGCGCACACAGGCTCTCAGCGCACGCGCTGCACTTGAGTCACGCCGCTCAGACCTGGTGCGAGCGCGTGCCGCACTGAAGAACGCAGAAACACGACTACGATCATTGATCAACGCGCCAGACTTTGTGGGCGATCCCGAGTCTCTCGAGATCATTCCGCGTGACCATCCGACAGTCGAAGATTTCCGCTTTGATCTGGATACGGAATTTGCGACGGCCGTTACGACGCGTCCCGAGATCGCAGCCGCGCTAAAGGAGATCAAATCGGCCTGCGTAAGACGCGACATGGCAGTCCATGAGATGTTGCCGCAGCTCAATCTGGTGACGGAGACCTATGTCGCCGGACTACGCGGTAGCTCGCGTGTCGGTGAAGCGTGGCTGGATCAGTTTCGCGCAGGAGAGCCAAGTTATTCTGTTGGGCTTCAGTACGACGTACCGTTGGGCCGCCGCGCAGCCTCCGCCAGGCGTTCACGACGTGACCAAGAGTTAGCTCAAATGCGGGAACGGTATCGCTCCACGCTGGAACTTGTCCGGGCGGAGGTCGAGGTTGCCGTACGCGAGGTTCACACTGCCTACCGCGAACTGCGAGCGAAGCATCAGGCGCAGCTCGCAGCTCAACGGGAGGCCGATACGTTGGAAATCCGCTGGCGCAGTCTCGCGAATCCCGACAGCACGGGCAGCCTGTTGTTGGAATCCCTACTGCGCGCACAGGAGCGGGTCACTGCCAACGAATATGAGTTCGCCAAGGCGCAATTGACGTACAACCTGGCGCTCATCAACCTGCGACACGCCAACGGCACTTTACTTGAGTGGGCACCACACTCGAGCGAGCCCATCTTGACTAGCAACATAAGTCATTTACCGCCAGTTGATGATCAGCCCAGCAACGGCGGCGGCCCCCAATCCACAACGAAATTGCCGCCAATCAAATAGAAGTCTTCGAGCTGGTTTGAATAGCGAACGTGAATCAAGAACGGCTGCTGGCAAAACTGACCGGCACAGGTAACTTCGGCAATCGGCGTATTAATTGTTTG
>JAGQPK010000622.1 GCA_020426755.1 Planctomycetales bacterium | reverse complement strand
TCAGTGGGCAGGCGCCGGCTTGTTGGTCGTAGTAGCAAAGAATGATGTGAGCCCAGAAGCTCACTCGGCAGCCGTCACTGCACTCAACGACGCCTGGCAACAGTCATCGCGCCAGACTGACCTGATGTTGGCAGCCACGAAGGTCGACAGCCACTTCTTCGACCGCCAGATTCTCGCTGCCCGCGAGAACCTCGATGTCGACATTTCACAAACGGCTGCGCGTGCAATTGAGTTACTGCAGATTGAAGCTGCCCTCACGGACACTTCGCCGCTCGTCAAAACGCTAGACAAGGCCGCCGCTTTGGAATTGTTGGTTACAACGCGCGGCAACGTACAACTCGGCAAACAGGCCTTTGCGAAGGCCAACTGCACACAATGCCATTCGCTTACAAAGGCGGAAGTACAGAAAGGCCCCTTCCTGGGTAGCATTGCCCGTACGTACAAGCGTCCGGAACTGGCACTAGCCGTGATGGAGCCTAGCAAGACGATTGCCCAGGGCTTTGCGACGAACATTTTCGAAACGGTCGACGGAAAAGTGCTTACCGGATTTGTGACTGATGAACAGAGCACCCAGGTGACGTTCCGCGACAACACAGGCAAGGAGACGACACTACAAAAGGATCAAATCGAGGAACGGCGCACCTCACCAATTTCGGTCATGCCCGAGGGGGTCTTAAATGAACTGACGATCAATGAGGCTGCATCGCTGTTAGATTTCATTCAGTCGCTGGCTGAACAAGTGGAGTGAGCGATTCGGGCACGATCTAGCGGCTCCAAATCAAACAACTTGATGAGGTGCCGCCATGATCTGTTGCACAGTCCGTTCAATGGTTGTGCACAGTCCGTCCAAATCCAAATCGTCGTCATCACGACCGAAGGGTTCTTCGACGTGTTCGGCAACTGTCTCCAGGCCGATCATGAAGTAACTGACAACCGTCGTCAACGGTATCGTCCAGGCGCCAAACTGGTGGCAGACCGCCCACGGATACGTTACCAGGAACAACGCGATACACTGGCGGGCAAATAGCTTGTATGAACGAATCATTCGCGTGCGATAGATGCGTTCACACCCGCCACAGACCAGCAGACTGTTACGCAGTTCCTCGTCGATCACGCGCAGCTCATCCCCGTCGACGAGCTGATGTGACTTGGCTTGATAAAGTACTTCGTAAAGTTTCGATACGATAAGGCCGGGCAGATGGTCTGCCTCGTCAGTACAGTCGGCAAATCCGGGCAACCGACTTACACATGATTCGTCGCGCAGGTGGTCTCGCAGTGCATATGGGAACGCAATGATTAGGCGCTGACACTCGTCCTGCAATGCTGGAGTCAGACGGACAAGATGTGCAATTTTGGCGGCCAAGATGCGGCTAGTATTAACCAGCGATCCCCATAATGTTCGCGCTTCCCACCAACGCCCATATGCCGTGTTGATACGAAACACGAGCAACCATCCAAGCAGTACCGCAAGCACCGCGTGAAAGCTAGGATCCAGATCGGCGAAGTCGCGGTAGGCGGACTTCTCTTTCCATACAGGTAATGCTGCGTACGCGCCCACGCCGAGTGCATAAAGCCCCACACGGCCCAACGTCCGACTACTAGCCAGCGGTGAAAACAGATCGCGAATCGTCATGTACGTCCTCGCCCGGCGCTTCCTGATTGCTGATGCGTTCACGACGAACCGCGAATCTCACGCGTAAACCGGGTATGGCGAAAGTTAAGCAGACAGCTTGAATTAAGGCAATACGGAAGCGCCCGTCGACCGTGGCGCGCCAGTTCGCCGATAGGCGCTAGCGGCAGGTTGCGATTGAGGAATGATGATTTTTGATTGCTGATTTTTGAACGTGAATGCACCCACACGCGTACTGTCTTACTTCTTCAATCCGAAATCCGAAATCAGCATTCCGAAATCAGACTCCTCGCCGGGGCAAAACCGACGCTAACGTGTTGCGGCGAACTAGCCGCCTCTCTTTCCACGTCGTTTCGAGCTAGTAGCACCCCGCCTTGCCAGAGGTTATGCTGACGGGCAGGCCCGGGCCCATGCAGGTGTGCATGACGGATCCCGATGGGACGACACAACTTCGTGCAATGAGGAGTCACGTCATGTCGAGAACGCGAGCGAAGCATAATCGACGTCGGTTCTTGCAGCAGGCTGCGGCGGCGGCCACCGCGTTTGCCGCGCCAACCTTCATTCCCGCCTCGGTGTTGGGCCGCGATGGAAGCGTGCCGCCTAGTGAACGAGTGGTCGTGGGCGGCATCGGTATCGGCAATCGCGGCACGTACGACTTGGGCTGCTTCCTGGAACAACCTGATGTTGAGTTCGCCGCGATCTGCGACGTGAAACAGGCCAGGCGAATTGCGATCAAAAAACGTGCTGATGAGCACCACAGCAACGATCGTTGTGCGATGTATCGCGACTTCCGTGAACTGTTGGATCGCAGCGACATTGACGCCGTACTGATTGCAACCGGACCGAACTGGCATGCCACGATGGCGATGAACGCGGCCAAGGCCGGCAAGGACATGTATTGCGAGAAGCCGGTCACCAAGAACATCGTGCAGAGTTTGATTCTGGCCGACACCATGCGCCGCACGGGCCGCGTCTTCCAGGCAGGTACTCAGCGTCGCAACTTGCCTCACTTCGCCTTCGCCTGCGAACTGGCGCGGACCGGCAAGCTAGGCAATGTCAAACGCGTTTATGCTCACCCGGCAGGCATGCAAGCGATGATGAGTGGCTGGCTGCCTGCTGAGCCGTTGCCGGATCCTGAAATCGTCGATTGGAACATGTACCTCGGCCCAGCCGCGTGGCGTCCTTTCAATGCCAAACTGCTCGACGGATTTAACTTCGAGAAAGGCGGCGGCTTGGTCGGTGGTGGCGTGCTTGAATGGGGCTCACACTGCGTCGATCTATGCCAATGGGCTGTTAATGACTGCTTGCCTCCGGTGGAATACAACGCTCCCAAAGACGGACAGCTTGTCGCGCGTTACGAAAACGGCGTTGAATTGATTTTCCGTGAGACGGGTTGGATTCCATTGGGTTCGTGTCCGGTTCGCTTTGAAGGCGAAGACGGTTGGGTCGAGGCAGGCGACAGTGGCAAACTCGTACTCAGTTCCCCGACACTCTTAGCCGGACGCTCGGTTGAAGAAATCGGTGGCTACCCCGCTACATTCCACGTGCGTGATTTCTTGGACTGCGTGAAGACGCGGCGCTTACCCAAGGGCAACGCCCAAGCGGCTTGCAACGCGCACATCGCGTGCCATGCCGCCAACATTGCGCTGCATTTGAATCGTCAAGTGCGTTTCGACAATCAGACAAACTCGTTCATCAATGATGAAGCTGCCAATCGACTGCGTTCGGAAGCGTTGCGTGAACCGTGGCGCATCTAGTTGTCAGCATTCCGAGGCGGCGTCGCTCACATGACTTGAGCGGCGTCAGCACTAAACATACATCCCTGGGATTTTAAGGTCCTACAGGCGAAGGACAATCTGATGATAAATCGTACGAAACAACTCGTTTGTGCTCTAGCGATTACGATCGCTCTGTTGCCCCTGGGCATCAGTCACGCACAAGATGCGACCACCGTCGCTCCTGATAACGAACAGCTCTTGATTGCCGTGTTGACTTCCAACGCGGACACCGGTGACAAGGCCATTACCTGCAAGCAATTGGCGATCCACGGCTCGAGTGCCGCGGTTCCGCATCTGGCGCCGCTGCTGGGTAACCCAGAATTGGCGTCGTGGGCCCGGATTGCGTTGGAGGCGATTCCAGGTGCGGAAGCAGACGCTGCGATACTCAGCGCCGCCGAATCGTTGGACGGACTACTCTTGGTGGGTGCTCTCAACACGATTGGTATCCGAGGCGATAAGAATGCAGTTCC
>JAGQPK010000621.1 GCA_020426755.1 Planctomycetales bacterium | reverse complement strand
TCGCGCAACTGATCACGCATCTCGCGCAAGAAGATCAACTTGACGTTCGGCCAGTTCATGAAGCTTTCCGTTGCTCGTCGTACCGCGAAATGAGCTGGAAGAATATCTCCTCCAGATCGTCCTCCTCATGCTCCTCACGCAACTCGGGCAAACTTCCTTCAGAAAGGATGTGGCCACGGTGCATGATGGCAATCCGATCACATAGCCGCTCGACTTCGCGCATGATATGCGTCGAGAAAACGATGCACTTACCCTGATCACGCAGATCCGAGATCGTAGTCAAGAGCGATCGCGCAACCAGCACATCGAGACCAACCGTCGCTTCATCAAAGATAATGACCGGTGGATCATGCACGAGCGCGCGGGCGATCGACACTTTTTGTTTCATACCGGTCGACATCTTCCCGCCCAGGACGTCGCGAATATCGTTCATCTTCAAGCGAGAGAAGATTGAGTCGATGCGTTGTTCGAGATCTCCGCCACGTAGTCCGTAGAGGCCGCCGAAATACTCGACCATTTCCATGGCTGTCATCCGGTCGTAGACGGCAGTATTGGTGGACACGAAACCGATGTTATGTCGTACACCCGACGGCTGTGTCACAACGTTGTAACCGTTGACAGTCGCGGTTCCGCCACTGGGCCGTAATACAGTACTCAAGATCCGCAGTGCCGTCGTCTTACCAGCACCATTCGGTCCCAACAATCCGTAAATCTCGCCGGGAAATGCGTCGAAGGAGAGACCTTCCAACGCCACGAACTGGCCGCGCCGCAAATCAGAATACGTCTTCGTCAGCTCACGGACATGAATCATGCGGATAGGTCTGGCCAGGGCAGTTGTCGTTCAGACTAGTCAGCGTTCTCAGCGCAAACGGATCTGCGGCCGATCCGCGTGTTCAGTTAACTGTATATACCAGAACGTAGCTTACCTGACGAGTCATTTCGTATCGTCAGGTACTGTTTGGCACGATTAGCGGGGCAACTCGCCGGCAGCTTACGGAGAGAAAGCACGCAAGAAGTTTCTCACTGGCTGTCCTTCCGCATAAACCGTCGGCTGACCTAAGATGCCGCGTCCCACGTAGTAGCCGGCCTCCAATCCAGTGCCAGTTGGCGCCGCTTGCACATTCACGTTGACCGGCGCGGACGACGGCGCACAGCCCGCATCACAGGCCGCCACCGGACGGTAAGCCGTCACCGGTACCACCGGACGCGCCGGTGGATACGCCGCGGCATGGTATGGCAAACCGCCATGTGTCGGACGCACTGGCATCGCAGGCGGTCCTGCGTAGGGTCGGGAGTATCGGGACGCGGTCCGTGCCGAATGGTGTCGCGACGTCTCATACGTGTCCGCGCGACCACCATGGTACCCGTGCCTGCTGGAGTGCGAATTGTAATGGCCTCCGCCGTAGCCCCACTCCGCAGATACCGGCGCCGTACTCACACCCAATGCTAACACGCCAATCACACCCAGCATCATAACTTGAATCCGTGACATGCTCTTGTCTCCTCTTGCCAGCAAGTAACGCTGCGGCCAATTCACCCAACCGTTTCCGACACACATTGTCGGCATCGATCGCAAATTGCAAATCGAAGGCCAATTCAAGCGTTGAATAGGGAGAATCCCATGACGTTCACCGTGGTGGGTGCCACGATGAACCAACGCGAACGTGTCGCGGCGAGATAGAACCGCGCGGCAAGCATGCCGACCACAAAAAAAGCAAGCGAACCGCAGTTGCGATTCGCTTGCTAGCTGTCGTCAGTAGGAAGTCAAGTCGTCGTCGCTCTGCTAACGGGGACGGTTAGTTGATAGCGACTTCAACCGCTATCCCCAGCGGGCAAGGACTACTTGACGAGTTGTAGAGGACGCTTGTCAGCAATCTGACGGAACGTGCTCCGCAGTTGATCTTCGTACTCGGCCACGGTGCCGCCACCAGGAATATTAAAGTGAATACCACCGGTGTTGTCGGCAATTGTCTGCATGATCGTCGTGTCCGCTCCGGAACCCAAGCTGATTGTGATCACCGGATACTTGCGATCCTGGCAGGCTTCGACTTGGTCCATCACGTAACCCGAAGGATTGTAACCAGGCATGTTAGGCTGGCCGTCCGTCATCAGCACGACCATCTTGAACGCGCCCTCACGAGCGTTATCGTCCAGTTCCTCCCACGCCACACGCAAACCAGCACCCAGGTTCGTGTTGCCGTGATAGTGACCGGCCTGACGATGTCGCGAGATCGTATCAATCTCGTCAAACTCTTGCTCCAACTCGCGTTCAATCAAAGCGTCGCCGGACGACGAGTTGAACACGGCCAAGGCAATCCGATCATCCGTATCCAGCGATTGCATGTAAGCCAGGAACAAGGTGACAGCGTTCTTCACCGCAGTAATCGGTTGCTCCGACACTTTCCACAGATCGGGGTTTTGGTTGTACATCGGCGTCGACTCCAACCAGTAGTTGATCAAGTTCATGTAGCCGTACTTGTACTTGTAGCCGGCATTCGCATTGTTTGAATTCGAACGGCAGTAGCTAACAAAGCTCGACCAACTGCCACCCGGATACGGATAGGCAGTGCTGTTCAGGCCGAAGCAGCGTTCCGCATGATCATCAATCGTCGAATTCGAATCGAAGTAGAACCATTCAGAATACTGATTCGAACTGCTCGTGCTACTTGTCGTATTGTAGCCCGACTTAATGTAGACCTTCTTGACCTGACTGCTACCGTTGTAGGTCAGCGTCTGCTCATACAGCCCTGTATCCGAATTGTAGGTACCCGCTGCGTTGGAAGTCACGTAGCTACTGCTGCTACGATACGTACGCACTTGGTGGAACGGCTTCGTCGAAGTGATATACACCTCGTCATAACGGTACTCGACCGTCAATTGTGGGCGTGCCGAGTTGGATGGTGCATTGCCGGTTACTGTTAACCATTGCGGTGTGAATTCGAGTGAACCGTAGGCAGGAGATCCAAGTTCTTCGTAGATCAACTGTAGATTGCTTTCGATATACTCTTGTCCCAGCGCTCCCATCTGTCGGAATTCACTATCGTCATTCATCGACGCCGAGTAATCCAGCACGACGACGATGTCGCGTGGCTGGTACATAGCAATCGCCTCGGACGCGACAGCAAACGAGTCCCGACCGAACACGCGACCAAAGAACATTGGGCGGACGTCGTTGCGTGCTGCGCGAACATGAATCGCGAACGGCACGTTGTTCGACGATGAGAAGGATTCGTTGGTGCGATCCCATTGCCCAACTTCAATCTCCAACTCATCATCATTCAAGGGACGACCGGCGACATTGTTACGTTGGACGAACTCGCGCGCCTCGGCTTGCGCTTCATCGACGCCCTCTACCAACATCCCGGCACCAGCCAGGGCTCCTGCATCGACGGCGCGGTCCATCTCGACACGAGCGTTTTGCATGTAGCCCACATCGATCGAGAGTGCCATTAGAGCCATCAAGAAAATTAGCAGGAAGGCAGTCAGCACCACAATGGCGCCGCGACGGCTTTTGGCCGACCTGCGAGCATTTCGCTCCTGTCCCAAGAATGTTCTCATCCGAAAGTCCCCTAAATCAAAGTTGTCAGCACCAATGGACGCAAGGACGTGAGTCACTCCGCATCCACGTAGACACAACATGGATATGGAATTCCCACCTACAGGGAACGTATGACGAGTTGCCCAGGTGAGCAAACTTAGACCGGCAAATCGTACGAGAAAAGATGACAGGGCCGCGTCAAATGTATCGACCTGTCGCAAGCTCCACACATGACGTGGATGACCAGAACTGACTTAAGGCAGCGAGTGTACGAAATGCCACACGTGCTTCGCGCAAATCAACGCGTGAATTCCGCAACATGGTCATTCCACCACACCGGT
>JAGQPK010000620.1:2040-3878 GCA_020426755.1 Planctomycetales bacterium | reverse complement strand
TTGGCACGGCAACTGGCCGTGTTATTGGCCTACGAGGCGACGCAAGATCTCCAGCTCAAGCCCAGCACGGTCACGACTCCGTTAGCCACGATGCAAGGTGCAGCGTTAGCAGAGCGAGTCGGCATCGTACCGATCTTGCGGGCGGGGCTGGGCATGGTCGACCCAGTGGTTGATTTGATTCCGGAAGCCGAGGTGTGGCACCTGGGCTTGTACCGCGACGAGGACACCGCCGAGCCGGTCGAGTACTACAGCAAGCTGCCGCCCAATCGGCCAGTCGATGTGGCGTTGGTGCTGGACCCCATGTTGGCCACGGGTGGCTCGGCAATCGCCGCCATCGACGTGTTAAAACGCTGGGGCGTGGCTCGCTGCAAACTGCTTTCGATCATCGCGGCCCAGCCGGGCATTGATCGCGTCACAAGTCAGTTTCCCGATGCGCAGATTTACGTGTGCGCGATTGACCCAGAACTGAACGACCGCAAATTCATCGTACCCGGTCTTGGTGATGCCGGCGATCGCATCTTCAACACGCCGGTAATTTCCTAATGGCACTGTGACCGCAATCAACACATGGCAAGACACCTTCAGTGAGGTAACGAATGTCACAACTGCTGGCTGGCCGCTGCGCGTTCGTCACGGGTGCCACACACGGCGTCGGCTATGCCATTGCCTTGTCACTCGCACGAGCCGGTGCCGACGTCGTGTTGCACGGTCTCGCGTGTGACGCGCAAGCGTTGGCCGCGCGAGATGCCTGCGCTGCCTGCGGCGTGAACGCTCACTTAATCACAGGCGATCTCTCCGGGCCGACGACCGCTGCAGTATCACACGTTTTCGATTTGGCGACCAACGCGCTGCCGGACATTGATCTTTTCGTCAGCAATGCGGGCACCTACGCGGACGTGCCGTTCTTGGAGATGACTGTCGAGTCGTTCGAGCGGACGTGGCGTTTGAATGTGGCTTCACATTTTTTCTTAATCCAAGCCTTCGCACGTCGTTGGGTCGAACGGCAAGTTGCCGGTCGTGTCCTGCTGATCGGTTCGATTAATGGTCGCCTCGCGGAACCAACCCACTCCGCATACGACACATCGAAGGGCGCGATCGAGATGATGGTGAAGACATTATGCGTAGAATTAGCGCCGTTGAACATTCGTATCAACGGCCTGGCACCGGGCCTCTTCGTGACACCGCTGACGGCGTCTGCCTTGAGCGACCCACGCGCGTTGCAGTGGATGCAGTATCATACGCCCAACGGAGTCGTGCCGGGACCAGAGGCCGCCGGCGAAGCAGCAGTATTCTTACTTAGCGATGCCGCTCACCACATTCACGGCCACATGTTGATGGTGGATGGCGGGATGAGTATTTGGCAACAACCCGATCCAATGACCTAACTCAATTGAACTGCGAACATGACAGAACGACTCATTAGCTTCTGCGGCCTGTTGGTCATGCTCCTGTTGGCATGGGCCATGAGCTCCCACCGACGGTTGGTTCCCTGGCGCGTTGTCGCCGGCGGACTCGCACTGCAGATTTGCTTTGCGCTCCTGATCCTCAAGACCGCCACCGGCGCCTGGTTCTTTAACCTGATCGGCGATGCGTTTCAGGCCGTCATTGGACACGTCAACGCGGGATCGAGTTTTCTGTTTCAGTACGTGCGCCCCGACACTGGACCACCACCGGATCAATCGTTGCTCGGTTCATTCGCCTTCGGTGTGTTACCGACAATCGTCTTCTTTTCATCGCTCATGTCGATTCTGTACTACTTGGGTGTGATGCAGAAATTGGTTGAGCTGATCGCTTGGGTGATGCAGCGGACACTTAAGACATCCGGCGCTGAGAGCTTG
>JAGQPK010000620.1:0-2030 GCA_020426755.1 Planctomycetales bacterium | reverse complement strand
CAATATTTTCGTAGGGCAAACGGAAGCACCGCTCGTGATACGACCCTACGTCAATCCGATGACCCTCTCGGAATTGAATGCCGTGATGGTCGGCGGGTTCGCAACGATTGCCGGCGGAGTCATGGCCGCTTACGTCGCGATGGGTATCGATGCCGGTCACCTGGTGACGGCGTCGGTGATCTCGGCGCCGGCTGCGTTGTTGATCGCCAAGTTGATGTTGCCGGAAACGGAACAGCCACAGACCACCGGCAGCGTGAAGATTGCCGTGGCCGAGCCGTCCGCTAATCTACTGGAAGCGGCGGCGGCCGGAGCGTCCGACGGGATGAAATTAGCGATCAACGTGGCCGCCATGCTGATCGCATTTCTGGCCCTGCTGTCGCTGGGCAACGGCATCTTGGGATGGTGCGGACAACAGTTCAATGAACATGTCGCGCCGGCACTCGGCTGGAACACCGATTCGGTGTGGACGCTGGAGGCAGTCTTGGGATATGTGTTCTCGCCTTTGGCTTGGATCATGGGGATCCCGGCAGACGACTGTCGACAGGCTGGTGAAATCCTGGGCATGAAAATGGTCGCCAACGAGTTCGTTGCTTACCAGCAATTGGGCGAGTGGCAGGCGGCAACCGGCGGGACTGGGCCGCAACCGCGCACGTTGTTGATCATGACTTACGCCTTGGCCGGCTTCGCCAATTTCTCGTCGATCGGCATTCAAATCGGCGGTATCAGTTCGATTGCTCCCGAACGACGCGGAGACCTCGCTCGACTCGGTCTCCGTGCAATGCTGGGCGGAACACTTGCAGCCTTCATGACCGCGTGTATCGCGGGCATGTTGCTCTAAAGACATTCGCTAGCGCCGCGACGTCGCGTCGACCGGTTCACGCGCAGACGAGCTTGCGATAAAACGGTAGGCCCATCGGCAAACAGGCCGCACGGGGATGAATTATGTTCGCGAAGTTTTAAACCGACGCTAAGGCGTTGCGGCAAGCTACGTAGACCGACGGTAAGGCGTTGCGGCAAGCTACTCAAACTCCGTTTATTAGTTAACCAAGCACAGGCCCGAAGCACGCACGCATCACGATGGAACTTTCTGAGCAGATTTGTGAGGCGGCCGATGCGGTGCGCGGCTATTGGAATCAAACCGCGCGGATCGGCATTGTGCTGGGAACCGGCCTGTCGCAGTTGGCGACGCAAATCGAGGCAGACTGTTGTGTGCCCTGCCATCAAATACCCCATTTACCCAGCGCGACGGCTCTGGGACACAAGGGGCAATGGGTTTGCGGCAAACTGGGTAGCGTACCAGTGATCGCACTCGACGGTCGTTTTCACCGCTATGAGGGCTACTCGCTGCAACAGATCACATTGCCGATTCGGATCATGCGGCAGCTGGGCGTCGACACACTGATCCTGTCAAACGCCAGTGGTGGGGTCAGTCCGCGGCTGAACAGCGGCGACATCCTCGTCATCGATGATCACTTGAACTTGATGTGGGACAATCCACTCATCGGCCCGAACGAAGAAACACTCGGCCCCCGCTTCCCGGATATGTCGCGTCCCTACAACGAAGGGTTGATTACTGCGGCGCTGGAAATCGCTCGCCAACGCGGCTATGCGGCCAGCCGTGGAGTGTATGCGGCCTTCACTGGCCCCAACTATGAGACGCGCGCCGAATACCGGATGCTGCGATATCTCGGCGCCGACGTGATCGGTATGTCGACGGTCCCCGAAGTGATCGTGGCCGCTCATGCCGGAATGCGAGTGCTGGCACTGAGCGTCGTCACGAATGTCTGCCAGCCGGATACGTTAGGAACTACTAGTGGTAGCGAGGTGTTAGAGATTGCCCGTTCTACCGAACCCAAGGTCACGGATCTTGTACAAGAACTGATCACTTCGCGACTGGCCGCGGAGACCTGCGGCAACATCCCATGAGGCCACCTCGATGCGAACTTACTTAGACCTACTGCAACACATCTTGGATCATGGCACGACCAAGGCCGATCGCACCGGCACGGGGACGCTGAGTGTGTTTGGCT
>JAGQPK010000061.1 GCA_020426755.1 Planctomycetales bacterium | reverse complement strand
CCGGACAACTTTTTGCAAACATTAACCGAAGAAGATCGCCGCAATCTATTCGCGTTCTTGTTGAATCTGAAATAACCTCGCAGTTCGCCGTAACGCGTTAGCGTCGGTTTGGAGCGTGCTCGAGTATCCATCTCGTGTGAGATCCACGCTAACACCGGCTCACGCCATTCGGCGAACTGCGGTCGTCGCCAAGTCGTTACGGTTGAGCTTGTTGACGAGCTTCGGAGTATTGCCGCGCACGCATGTCTTTGCGGTTTCGATTCCACTTCGACTCATCAGCAACTGTTGCAGCTTGTGCTTCATTGTCGGCAGCGCGGCCCAGCAGTGCTGGGCTGTCGAGGTCCATCGCATTCAGTTTGAGGTAATCTGCGTTGCTACGTAGCAGGGCGCGAGCACCCGCGACATCGCCTTTGTCACGTAGAAGTGTTGCTTGTTGGTTTTGAAGGTTTGCCAACTGGATGACGCATTCGACCATTACCGGTTTATTCGTGGCGGCTTCGACTTTCGCCAGTGACACACTGAATTCGGCGGACACGGTGCTCGACAAACGGTCGTCCTGCTTCGTTTCCATATTCGTGTAAGCGACACTCACGTTAGCAACCTCAACGCGATTCCCGGACTTTTGTGGAGGCAGTTCCAGTTCCAAGATCAAGTACTTCTGCTGCTTGCTGTAGATCTGATTCAGCTTGACGATCACGTCGTTACCGCTGATCTCCGCATCCAGATTGAGTATGCGTACGGGACGCACATCGTTCTCGCAGTGCACTTTGACGACGACTTCCTGAGCCACCACCGAAAGGACGTCATTGAACTCGCGATTGAAGACCGCAATCAGATCCGACGACTTCTCGACGAACACGTGATTGCCATCACTCGCGGCCGCAAGACGCGTCATCAGGTCTTCGTTGTAGCCGAGTCCAAGCCCAATTGTGCTGACCGAGATCCCTTCTTGCGCGAGTTCACGCCCTAGTGATGCCAGTTCGTCCGGAGTTTGCGGCCCGACGTTCGCTAGGCCGTCCGACAGCAGGATCACGCGATTGACTCGATCCTTGCTGATGAACTTGCGCAGCTCTTCGGCACCCTTGGCCACACCCGCGTGCAAGGCCGTGGAGCCTTGCGCTTCGATTTGGCGAATCTGTTGTATTACGTTGGATCGGTCCGAGAGCTTCGTGGCGGGGACAAGCACATTCACGCTGGTGTCGTAAGTCACGATTGACACCACGTCTTCGGCCGTCAGGCGTTCGACGGCCGCAATGGCCGCATCCTTCGCTTTGGCAAGCTTATCGCCGCTCATTGAACCGGACTTGTCGAGCACGATTGCGACGTTAACTGGAGCGCGCTGCTTGGCGTTGTCCAGCGCGAAGCCAGTGAGACCGACCTTCAAGTAGGTCACTTGCTTCTTGCCTGCTTCAAGTAGCGGTTGAGCCAACGAGGCTTCGAGTTCAATTTGACGCGCCGACACAGGGGGCGTTGGCGAGGCAACAAGGGCCAGGGCGGCCAAAAGTGAAATCCACGGGTAAGGCATGCTAGCTCTCCTGTTCACGGATCTGGAAGGTTTGCACCAGAGGGACAGGAGTTGGACGCCCCGATTCGTTGCCGAGTTCCCGGCTTTTGAAGAAAATGTCCGGCCAACGGGACGCAGAAGTTCGCCGAAAGACGCGAGCCGCGGTTCTCGTGGCGATTTCGGAATGATGATCTTTGACTTTTGAATGCTGAAGGTCCTCAAGAACGAGCGTTCTTTCCCTTCCTCGATCAAGAAACAGCAATCAGCATTCTGAAATCAATCTCAGCGCCGGGGCAGAACCGACGCTTACGCGTGGCGGCGAACTACGACTGAGACGATTCTTCCAACGCGGTTTCTTGCGTTGGATCTTGCTTCGCCAGTTGAGCGGCAACCGCGTTAATGTCGTCAGCGATATCGGTCCAGAAGTCGCCTTGACGAAAGTTGATCTCGGGGATCTCGCCGCCGGTGCCCATCTTCTTCAATGCCAATCGCACAGCGACCATGGGTCCGACGAAGCGGTGACTAAGTCGTACTGAATCGTAGATGAAGATCGGCAGTGTGAGGAACATGGCGATGAACAGCAGACCATACCGTTCCCAGAACATCTGTATGTGAGTCGGCAAGGATGTCGATGCGCTTGACGTGAAGAGCTGTAGCAACAGCAGGCAGAATGCGCCGGTGAGCATTGCGTAGCACCAGTGCAGCAGCAGTCGCCTGACGATAGCTCCCTGAACAACCGGATCGACGTAGTACTTCTTGCGGAATCGATTACCCATCTGCGACATCTTTCGTTTCACTTCTAAGCTGTTAAATAATCTGTGACCTGGTCGGCGACATGCTCAAAGTTAGGTTACGACCGGCAAGTCCCTGCTCGCCGCGTATGCATTTTGTGTTCTTAGGAACAGCTCGGCGAAGTGCCTGCGCGTCGGATCGGAATGGATAGTCCGTCGCTAACGCCGCTGGTCAACATTCATGGCAACGTGATGACCAACTATCGCGCGATCGAGGCGGCACGCTGGCGATAGTACTTCCAACCGGGGAAGAAGAAGCAGGCCGCCGAGACGACGCCGAATAGAATGTGCGAGAACTCAGACCACCGTGCCATGAGTATCGCCGTAGCGAACAGTGCTGCCGCTTGAAGATAAAACGTACCGGAAAGGATGCCGGCCTTGATGAGGAACACCATGCCACTGGAGAGCGCCAGGATGGGGGAGAGTTTCAACACTGGCAACCCCAGCAAGTACTCGACGGGAAACAGCAACCCGATACTGATCATACTCGCTGCCCACACGTGAGCGATCTGTCGTTCGACAAATGTCACCGGTCCCATTCGTCGACGCAATGCCCAGAACACACCCGCCCAGGCACCGAGTGCTGCCGTCCACAGCAGGAAATAGTGTACCCGGTTAACGTTACCCATTAGGTACATCGCGTTGGTCAGGAAGCAGATGACCAGTAGCGCCAGGCTGTGCCACATCCACAGCAGCCCCCAGTTCTCCAATACCACCGCATGATGTGTCTCGCGGAATAGTCGCGCGACGACTTGAGACAGGCGACCGCTGTGCGCCGCCAAGGGTTCATCTTTCAGATAAGCATCCAAGTCGTCGGCCAGCGCCGCTGCCGATGCATAGCGGAGGTCGGGCGGTTTCTGCAAACACCGCAGCGCCACCATCTCCAGGTCGCGATCAACGCGTGGATTGACATCATGCGGCAGTGGTGGATCTTGCTCCAATACCTGCAATACGATTTGCATCGGTGTCGCGGCGGTGAAGGGCGGTTGGCCCGTGAGCATATGATAGAGAATGGTGCCGAGACTATACACGTCACTCGCCACGCCCACTTCGCCGCGATTGCCGGAGGCTTGTTCCGGCGCCATGTAGGCGGGAGTCCCCAGGACTGCACCCGTGCGTGTCAAGCTGTTCGCGTCGGTCACTTGCTTGGCCAGGCCGAAGTCCATTACGTGGGCTTCGTCTTGATCGTCGAGCAAAATGTTGGAGGGCTTGAGGTCGCGATGCAGGACGCCGCGACTATGAGCAAACTCGATTGCATCCGCCACGCTGTAGACGATGCGGGCGATTTCGCGCGCGGGCAACGGTCCTTGCTTGAGACGATCCGCTAACGTTTCGCCTTGCACGTACTTCATGCTGAAAAACGCGTTTCCGTCGTGCTCACCCACGTCATAGACCGGAATGATGTGGGGATGATCCAACCGTGCCGCGGCCTCGGCTTCGGCGCGAAAGCGAGCCAGATCCACGGCCGACGCCCACTGGCCGCGCAGCAACATTTTGAGCGCCACGGTGCGTCCCAGACTGATCTGCTCTGCGCGATAAACAACACCCATGCCGCCGCGCCCGATCTCCTCGATCAATCTGTAATCGGCGAAGTGGTAGGGCAAGGTCAACGCGGCACGTGGTTCAATTGCCGGTGACGACGTTGCTGTCTGATGACTCGTGGCATCACTACCAACAGCATGTGCCAACATCACGGCGGCCCATAATTCACGCAGCTCTTGTCCGAGCTCACCCAGGGCATCGACTTCTCGTTGCAGATCAATCGCTTCACCGCGGGCTGCCCGATCCGTCAGAACCGCCAGCCGCTCTGCCAACAATGCGTCACGCGCATCTGCGTCATCGAGCTGTTGATCGGATTGACCGTAAGGAACCGTCATTTTGAAATGCTAACCGGTGAGCTGGAAACGGCATTATGACACGAGATGACGGCAGTTGAACGGGGACCTCGCTCAACCGTCCGATTCATCGGACAGCAGCTTTCTCAGTTTGCGAATTGCACGTAGATAGCGCATGCTGGCTGCGGGTTCGGTAAGGCCCAGTGCGTTCGCGACATCCTGATTCGACAGTTGCTCAAAGTGACGCATTAGCACGATCTCGCGATCATGGTCGTCCATCGTTTCGAGCGCGGCTTCGAAGCGGCGATGAAGTTCAGCCATCGTGGCGCGAGCAGCCGGTGTCATTTCCGGATCACAGAGCTGCGCGGCCAACTCCATTGTCGAGTGATCCAGGTTGGCAGGTGCCATGTTGGCCTGCTCTCGATCGACACTCCGTTTGCCGCTGCCACGATGCCGTCGATGAGCATCGATGATTCGATCCTGTGCCATCTGCCGCAACCACAAGTGGAACGGCATTGCGGGATCTTCCAAGTAAAGTTGCAGCCGACGGTTGGCTTCGATCATCACCTCCTGCACGATGTCACTCGCATCCACGCGCTGACGGATGCGTCGATCCAGGCGCAAATCGATCATTCGCCGCAGCGCTTCGCGGTGCCGATCGAGCAGTTCGCCGGCAGCTCCCGCGTCGCCCGCCTTGGCGTCATTGATCAGCTCCTGAGTTTGGTCGCCAGGTGGCCAATTCATGACAGGCTCTTAGACGCTTGGCAGCCCCATCATGCGGCGCCAAGCGCTCAATTGTCCGAGATGAGTGTTTTCGTGATTGAGCATCAGATACGGCAAGGCAATACCGGCCTTTGGCATGATCTCCTTCCAGCGCGGCAGCAACACCGGTTGTTCCAGGACGTTGTCCGAAGCGTTTCGCAACATGGCTTCGACGTGTTCATGTCCCAGCACGAAGGCTTCGACGAGCTCATCCTTGCTGGAATACAGATCGCCGTCCGCTTCCGGTTTCGATAACATGCCGAACCGATGTTGTTTCGGATCGTTGAAATCGCGTCCCTCGATGATGGCAGCCATCACCGGCAGGTAAAGATTCAAATGGCTCAGCAACCACGCAGGATGGTTGACGGGGGCTTCACCCTTAACTCCAGCGGGCTGAGTCACCATCTGCTCGTCTGTCAGATCGGCGACCAGCTTTGTGCCATAGTCGAGGTTTTTCTTCCAGCCAAACAACAAACCTTCGATCGCAATCGACATGCGAACTTTTCCCTAGATGAGCATTAACGGAACGAAACTCGAGTAACCGAGTGCCCTGATTCTAAGCGTGGGTAGAGCCTCAGTCTACGGTGGGAGCGGCGCTCTTCACAATCGCTAAATCTGTCGTTGCTCCATCGGCCTCTGGGGCTGCCGCGAAGTCAGCGGAAATCTCGTGAAAACCAGTGCCAGGTCGTCCAAATAGGAGTAAATCACGGGCACCGCGAGCAGCGTTAACAAGAGTGACAACGTCTGCCCGCCGACGGCTAAGATAGCGATCGATCGCCGTTCCTCCGCCCCGGGACCGGTGGCGATTAGCAGCGGCAATAGTCCCGCAACGAATGAAATCGTCGTCATTAGGATGGGGCGCAGTCGATCGCGGTTGGCCAACAGGATGGCGTCGAAGCGATTCATTCCTTGAGCGCGAAGCGCATTCGTATGATCGATTTGCAAAATCGCTGCCTTCTTGACGACACCGAACAGCACGAGAATTCCGAGCGCACTGTATAGGTTTAACGTTTCGCCACCCCAGTACAAGCTGATCAGTCCAAACGGAATCGCCAGCGGCAGCGACAGCAAGATCGTGAGCGGATGCACCAAATGTTCGAACTGTGCTGCCAGCACGATGTACATGAAGACGAACGACAATAGGAACGTCCACGTGAACTCGGACAGCGTCCGTTCCAATTCACGCCCGCGGCCCAAAACGCGCGTGTCAAATCCTGCCGGAACTCCGACTTCTTGGGCTGCTTGTTGGATTGCAGCGATACGGTCTGCCAGTGCGAAGCCATTGCCTAGGTTGGCGCGGATCGCAACCATGCGCTGCCGATCCAAGCGATCGATTCGCGCTGCCGCTTCCGAAAACCGAAACTTGACAACGTTGTCGATTCGCGTCAGCACATTCCCGTTGCGAGTCGATTCGAACTCAGATCCTCGACGTTCTCGTGGCAGGCTCGGGTTCGCTCGCACGTAAAGTTGCGAAATCGATTCGACGTTGCGACGATCAATTCCGTCCAGACGCAATTCGACATCGTACGCATCGTCGACCGAAACATCGCGATAGCGTGACACACGGTCGTCACCGCCGACGGCGACTCGCAGCGTGTCGGCAATTTCACGAACTTCGACGCCCAGTGCTGCGGCCCGTTCACGGTCGATCGAGGCCAACAATTCCGGCTTGTCCAGACGTAATGTTGTGTCGACGTCAACGATACCCGGGATCTCCTTCACTCGCGCCATGAGTTCGTTGCTGAACTGCGAGAGCTTTTCCAGGTCGGGGCCCGTAATTGAAAAGTCGATATCGACGGGAGCTCCTTGACGCAACGAAGTCAAGTTCCGTACGGAGAAACGCACGTCGGGCAGCGTGTTTAGCCGTCCACGAATCTGCGCCATCTTTTCGCGTTGTGTGAAGTTGCCTTCAAAGGCCTTTTTCGGTGTACCGTGCAGCAGTTCACGCCAATAACGTCCCAGTGAAAAGGACCGCTCGTTGATGTCCTGCAAACGCACGTAGATCTCGCCGCGATTCACTCCCCCGAAGCCGCGCGAACCGACTGTTGTCAGAATGAATTCAACGCCTGGCGTCTCTCTGAGGATCGCCTCGGCGCGTTTCATCGCATCGTTCATCGTCGTCAAGGTCGCGCCCTCGGCCGCGCCCACGCGAATTTCGAACTCTGATTCATCTACGTTCGTCGGGATATAATCTTGCTTCACCAGTGAATAAAGGGGCACGTTTGCGGCGACGACTAGTGCTGAAAGCAGGAGGACGGCCCAGCGATTGCGCATCGCTAGCCTCAGCAGCCACATATAGCCCACTTCAATCCGGTGATAAAATCCACCACGTGAACGTGCTTCATCACCCGGTAGCGTCGGTGTGGCTTTCAGCAACTTGCTGCACATCATCGGCGTTAACGTGAAGCTGACAAACATGGAAACCAGAATCGCGACGGTCGCTGTTACGCCAAACTGAAACAGCATGCGGCCGGTAACGCTGGAAAGAAACGATACCGGCAGGAACACGATCACCAGCGACAGCGTAGTTGCCAACACCGCCAGGCCGATCTCGCGCGTCCCTTCGATCGAAGCAGGAATCGGATCCATGCCTTTTTCTTCAATGCAATGAAAGACGTTCTCCAGCACAACAATCGCATCGTCGATCACGACGCCAACCATCAGTACGAGCGCCAACATGGTGACATTGTTGAGCGTAAAGTCAAACGCACGCATGAACGCGAAAGTGGAGATGATCGACGCTGGAATGGCCACGGCGGCAATCAGCGTTGAACGCCAGGATCTCATGAACAGCAACACTGTCAAACAGGCGAGCACACTGCCGCTGATCAAGTGCTGTTCGATCTCGTGTAAAGCCGCCAGAATGTAGCGCGACTGATCTTGAATCACCGTCACTTCAACATCCAGCGGCAAGAGAGCGCGACAGCGATCGAGCCGCTGCTTGATCGCCTCGATCACACGCACCGTGTTCTCGCCCGACTGTCGTTGCACCTGCAGCACCACCGCGGGCTGGCCATTGAGCCGCGCCAGCGTCCGCACTTCCTTCGTGCTGTCCGTCACTTCGCCCAAGTCCGCCAAGCGGATGGGAGTGCCGTCCACTGTCGTCACTACCAGATTCGGGAAGTCACGCGAATCCTCGACGCGGCCCAGAGTGCGCAGCGAGCGTTCGCGCAGGCCTTCATCAACCCGACCGCCGGGCACTTCAGCGTTTTGCCTCGCGAGCGCTTCACGCACTTGCAGAATCGACATTTGATGGGCGGCCAAGCGACGGGCATCAACATTCACTTGTATCGCTCGGTCCGCTGCGCCGGCGATCGTTACTTGCCCAACGCCGTGAGCTGATTCGATCACACTTTTTACGTAGCGATCGGCCAGGAAATACAGTTCGTTTGATGTTCGTGGTCCCGATACCGCAAGACTCATCACCGGCGAAGAGTCGTTATCTTGTTTCTGCACAACAGGCGGGTCGATGCCGGGCGGCAAGCGATTGATGACGCTGGAGACCGCATCACGTACGTCTTGCACGGCAGCGTCTACGTTGCGTTCGAGGTTGAAGGTCAGAATGACAAATGCCGCGCCGTCACTCGAGATGGATCGCAATTCGTCAATGCCGGCGACTGTCGCCACGGCGTCTTCAATTACCTGAGCGACTTCAGATTCGACTTCGGTAGAGGCAGCGCCTGGGTATGAAGTGCGGATGTAGACCGTCGGCAGGTCCATACTTGGGAAACGATCGACGCCCAACTGAGGAAAGGACGTCACACCCGCGACGATCAACGCCATGATGATCATTAGCGCGAAGACAGGACGCTTTACACAGATTTCAGCAAGCCAATACACGCTGGGACCTAATGCGAGGACGACGTTGAGTTGTGAGGTGGTTTGGCAGATGCAGGCACGACATGTGCCACTCGACCTAACGAGCCGTCCATGAGAATCGTGTCACCGACGGAAAGACCGGAGACCACTTCGACTCGTTCCGCGTCACCGCGTCCTAATCGCACGACGACCTCTTCGGCCTGGCCCGCAGTCGTCACCTTCCATACCTTTTCCACGCCGGCAAATCGCACGACCGCTGAACTTGGTACGACGAGCGATTGTGCGTTGGGATTCAGAATGACAGACGCTTCGGCGAATAGTCCCGAACGGAGAACCGAATCCTCGTTCGCGATTTCGGCTTCAAAGACAAGCGAACGGCTTAGTTCGTCAAGTGAAGGACTAACCCGGGTGACCTTGGCCATGCGGGGCTGGTCAAGTGATTCGATCTTCAGAGTGACGTCCTGCCCGATTCGCAGTGATTGAGCGTATCGTTCGGGAATGGCACCGCGGAAACGGAGTGTGCTCGTGCGGACGAGCTCGACGAGCGCTTGTCCTACTTGAACGTATGTGCCGGGCGAGACCATGCGACTGCGTACGAAGGCATCAAAGGGCGCCGGGGTTACTGCGTCATCGAGTCGTTGTTGGGCCAGGCCGACTTCCGCAGCATGCACGTTAATCAACGCGATCTTTTCTCGAACGCCGTTCAATGCGGATGCATAACGAGCTTCAGCCACGCGTTCGGCGGCCTCGCCTTGTTCAAGCTCCGTACTGCTAACGGTATTCTGCTCGTGGAGTTGTCGGAGTCGACTGACACGCTGAATCGCCTCGTCCCAAATCGCCTTGGCCTCGCGCGCTGGCGGAGCATTCAAGGGATCGAGTGACGCAACGTCGTCATCTGGCTTGAGACCAACGGCGGCGCGTGCTTGCGACAACTGTGCCTCGGCTTGCGCCAGCGCGAGCCGCAGCTCGTCGCGGTCTAGCGTCACCATCGCATCTCCGGCAGCCACCTGATCGCCGAGATCGACGCAGACGCTAACCACACGGCCTGCCACCTTCGCTCCCACCGTCGTCATTTCATCCGCGATCAAGCTGCCCTGCGTACGCACGACCGTGGGCCACGTTTGCATCGCGACCGTCATTACGGCAGCTTCTAACGGAGCAGGCTCTTTGGCGGCCTCGACGGCGGGCGGTGTTTGCTCTCGGCAGCCGCTACCGGTAACGACGAGACAGAATCCGATCGTCAGCCGTAGAATGACGATTGGTCGCCAGCCGCGAAGTGTCAGACGGTGCGCTACGCCGCTCATGAAGGTGTCGCCAAGGGTCGAAGGGGCAGGATGTCTACGGAGGGACCCGCGCCAGAAGTCGACTCGGGAACCGCCCATTGTGATCGATCGAGCGGCAAGAAAAAAGAGGGACGTTTCGAGTCGTAGGGGGTGAGGAAAGATTACTGAACGGTGCGACAATGAAGCGGAACGCGGCGGAAGTTTGCCGAATGACGTCGGCCGGCGCGAACTGAAGTCAGCAGGATAGTTCGCCGCTTTGGCGTTAGCCTCGGTTCTTGGCCGGAAACCGTGGCTAGCGCCATAACGGCGAATTCAAAGTGACGTTGTCCAGCTAAGCCGCCAGCCAGCGGCGGCGAAATCCGAAATAGATCGGGATGCCGGCGGCGATGAACAGCAAACCCGTGCGCGATTCCAGCGGACTACTGCCGTACACCTGTGCCAAGAACCAGATATAGGACGCAATAAATAGAATCGGGACGATCGGATAACCCCAGGTGCGGTAGGGTCGTTCCCACTCCGGATGCTTGACTCTCAAAATGATGAGTGCCACGACGGCCAGGAGATAGAAGACGCTCGCTGCAAAGATCACAAAATTCGTCAGCAGATCGAAGATGGAGTCGTCGGCGAGGCTGCCGACGATGCGCTGCAACAGGGGGGACGTGAGCGACTCGGGATTCAAACTTTGCACGCCCAGTTTGGCGCCGTTAACTGCCACGATCAAACAGATTGCCATGGCGGACGTCAGAAAGATTGCAATCACGGGCGTGCGGTAACCGGCATGCACTCGAGCGAATACCGGAAAGAAAGTGCGATCGCGGCCCATCGCCAAGGTGACGCGCGGCGCTTGCAGCAGATCGGTGTTGAGCGCTCCAAACGTACTGCACATGATGACGGCCGACATCGTCAACTGTCCGGCTCGTCCAGCTAGGCGTTTCAGAAGTTGTTCGGCGGCGTGGTCACCCGCCAGCTTCATCTCCTCCATCGACATCACACCGTGGTATGCGATGTTCGCTCCGACGTACAGCACAATTAGAATGCCGACACCGCCTAAGAGTGAGATCGGGATTGTACGCTGCGGATTATGAATTTCTTCGGACAACGGCGTGACCGCATGCCAACCGTTGTACGCCCACATTACTGACAACAGTACGACACCAATCTGACCGGATAGCGATGTCTGACGAGGCACGACGGTTGACGAATAATTGGCGGCGTCCACTGTCCAGCCGAGAAATGGCAGTGCGACGAAAGGCGAAAGCACAATGAGCAACAAGAAGATGACCTTGATTAGCGTCGTCGCCAGTTGCACGCGACCACCCCAAACGACGCCTGCAACGTTGATGCCTGTCATCAAGATGATCAGTAGAATGCTTACGGTAACCTGCAGCGTGACCGCGTTAGGCCTGTCCAGCATGCGCAGGAACGAGCCCGCAAAGGCAACGGACAGCGCACCCACCGAAGCGGGGCGGACGAAAAACAATTCGGTCCAACCGAACAGAAATGCGATCAGCGGGCCGTATGCTTGGCGCAAGTAAACGTAGATGCCACCTGCTTGCGGCAGCATGGTCGCGAGTTCGGCAAAGCACAGAGCGCCGAGAATACAGAGCGCGCCGCCAAACAGCCAGACTCCGATGATAAGTGGAAATGATCCTGCCTCGGCAGCAATGTTGCCCGGCTTCAAGAAGATTCCCGACCCAATTACGTTGCCAACAACCACTGCGATGGCGGTCATCGTTCCTAGGCCGCGTAGCAACGTAGGTTCATTATCGCGAGGCGGATCGTGAATAGTATGACTCCCTTCGCGGCACGCGACTCGCAACGTACTCGCTGCTACATCGTGACGAACTACTTTGGCAACAAGCTGAGCACCGACTGGCTAGGACGCGGAATGACGTGCGCGGCAATCAGTTTGCCCAACCCTTCGACGCGTTGCTTGCCGGCATCGATCGCGGCACTGACGGCGGCAACGTCGCCCCTGATCACGATCGTGACGTAGCCGCCTCCAAGCTTTTCCTTGCCGACGACTTCGACGTTGGCCGCTTTACATGCGGTGTCGATCGCTTCGAAAACGGCGGTGAAGCCTTGAGTCTCGATAAAACCTAGCGCGGAAACTGGCTCGGCCATAACTTGCCTTCTCGACGAAGTTGGATTGTCGGCTGTCGGTGTAGAATAAGGATTGGTGACAACCGATTGTTGAATGAGTGGGTTATATTCTTCTGGCGCTTCGATTGTCTTCCAGGGACGACTGTCAGGTCGCGCAATCACGTGGCTGACTGGTTGTCCCTGCATCTGTTCAGCGATCGCATGTCCTCGATCGATTGCCGCGCGCACCGAAGCCACATCGCCCACGATCTTCACGCACACGCCTAGCATGTCGTTCAGCTCTAGCTGCAATACGCGAATCTGCCCCGCCTTCTCCATCGCATCCAGCGCGACCATGGCCGGGGTGAACCCGAAGGTTTCGAGCAACCCCAGAGCAGCGGGCTGGCCAGGTTGGGAACGAGCGGTGACCATCGCGGATAATGTCAACTGTTTACGTGTGTTGAGCGTGACTAGGTTAAGCCGGGTGAACGTCGCATTAGCTGCTCACGGCGCGACCCGAAGTATAGCGTACGGCCGCGAACGTTTGGAGTGCGCTCGTCTGGAGTGTGCGTATCCTTTTGGAGTACGGCCGCGCAGCTGTTTTGGAGTGCGCGCAGCTGCCGCTTTCGAACGAAGGTGTTCGGTTGGACTTGCCGTGGATTATTGAAAGTGCGACACGTTCGGAATTTGGCCGGAGTCTGGCGCCTTCGCTGGGATTGTGCCCAGGTGAAAAGCGATAGCTGCGCGATCGCACTCCAAAAAGACGTAGGATTGTGCCCAGCGAAAAGCAT
>JAGQPK010000619.1 GCA_020426755.1 Planctomycetales bacterium | reverse complement strand
CCTTGGGCCGTGAAGCCGAGACACTCCGTCGCCAGCCCACCGCGTTGATCCCGACGGAAGTCGTTGCTCGTCATGCCAAATTGATCGACGCCGCAACAGAGTTTTACCGTGAGGCGGCGCGCCGCCAACCAGACGGATCGTTTCACGAATTTCTGGCTGAGTTTCTTCATCGGCGCGGATTGCGCAACGATGCCGTCACTACTTGGCGCGAAATGGCCAGTCGCCGCACGCCGCCGGCTTGGCTGGATGCGGCCATCGCCATGCATCGACATGGCTATCTGGCAGAAGCGATCACCGCTGCCGGGCAGGCCACGGAAAGCCAACCGACCGACATGGCCGCCTGGCAAACACTCATCGAATGGCAGTTAGCCGCCGACGAAGAGGATGCCGCATTGTTGTCACTGCGGCAGATGGAAGCCAACGCCAATGACGACCCCAAGTGGCAACGCGTCGTCCAAGAACTGCGGGCCGGCATTGAAATCCGTGCAGGACGTTTAGAGGACGAATTGCGACGACTGCGAACTTCGTTGGCAACATCACCACATGATGCGACGACCGCGCTAACCTTGGCCAATCTGTTGCAGACAGCTGGCAACATCGACTCCGCCATCAACACCTTGGCACCGCTTGTCGCTCAACCTGACGACATCGTTGACGCTGACTTGCTGCAGCGATATGCCACTTTGCTGTCACAGGCGGGCCAAACGCAGCAGGCCGCGAATGCTTACGCTCGAGTCATCCGTATCGATCCTACGCACGGCATCGACGTGGACCGACGTTACATCGAACTGCTACTCGTCGGCGACAAAGCGGCTCAGACACAAGCCTTGGACGCCGCGAATGCACTTGTGCGCAAGTATGCTCGCAACCCGGATGCGTTCCTGCTAGGGGCGCACGTGGCCGAAGTGGTTGGCGACACCACTCAAGCTTTAAGCTTTCTACGGCGAGCTACGCTGATTGCACCGCGGGACGTTCAAGTGCGCAAGCAGTATGCGATCGCTTTGCGCGAGGCGCAACAACTGGGCGATGCGCGACGCGAGGCAGCGTTGTCACTTGGCGCAGCAGAAACACAATCAGAACGATTGGCGCTCACATCATGGTTAACCAGTTGGAGCACTACCGACGATGACGCTTGGCTGGAAGACGCACTGCGCGAGGCACAAGCCGGCGATGCCGCTCATGCCGCCGAATGGTCGCGATGCTTGGTCGTCGCTTTTCAGGCAAGGAACCGTTTCGACGCGGCCTACGAAGAATTGACCTCACTACTGGCGCGCTCACCGCTGGACGTAGATCTATTGCGCGAGCTCGTCGATACCGCAGTCGCCGCACACCGTTTGCCTGACGCCATTCGTTACCAGCAACAGTTCGTCGCGATTGACCCGGCACCTGCCACGCGGCAACGGCTGGCCAACCTGTACCGACTGGCAGGTGAACCTGACAAGGCATTTTCCATCTGGGATCAGATCTTGACAGAGGAGGCCAGTGAGCGCGAGTTGATTAAGACGGTCGATACGGCCTGCATTAGTGGACAGGTGCTGAATGCGCAACTCGCAGCGGAAGCGGGACTAAGCCGCTACCCTGATTCCTGGCAGCTTGCCTATCGCGCCGCGTTGCTGCACGTGGTTCTCGGACAACCACACGAAGCGGCTCTCACGTGGCGATCGCTGCTACGTCGACAAGCGGACAATTCGGAGCCGACCGATGGACTCACGATGTTGACAACCGCGCTCACTTCTAGCAGTCACTTTCGCAGCATCAACGAACTCATGCGGCGCATGGGCCCCACGCATCCCAGTGTACTCGCGTCGCTGTTTCAAGCGAGTCGTCGTGGCACGCTACCGGTTAATTCATTGCGAGACGCTCAGATTTATGCCGCTGTCGCCTGGTATCGGAACTTGGGATCAGGTGCGTCGCAGAACGGTGCGGACGCAGATCACTCGTTTGCTCAGCCGCGAGTGATGGTCGATGATGACAGCTACCTCCCTGCCCTAGCGTGCGCTGCGTGGGCTGTACAAGATTTTGATGAAGCAGCAAGTTGGACAGCAAGTTGGCTGCAGCAGAGTCCCGAATCACAGACGGCGCATTATCTGCGATTCTTGACGCCACGTCTGACGAATGAATCAGCGCAAGAGGCACAGCAGCGGTTGCACGCCAGTTTTCAGTTTCTGCACAGCACCGCGGCCGAAGACGAGCGGCCCGTGTTGAGTCTCGGGTATGCGCGTAGTCTGGCCGCGATCGTGAGCGCTGATGAGTTGGCTGCCACGATCGCCGCCGCACTCGCTGAACTGCCGTCGAGCGCCGCTGCCGACATGCTCCCAGTCGCCACCGAAGTACCCGAATCAGCACGCCGGGACGTTGGCTTGGCGATCATCGCCCGCTGGCAAGCCGGGCTGCCGTCGCTGGCTACGCCGAATGAACGCACACTGACGACACTTTCTTTACTGGCGACTTTGCAAGAAGTCGATCGTGACACGCGATTGTCAGTCATCGCCCCCTTGCTGCGGGACTATCTACAAGCGACAGCCGAACGCCTATCGTCGCCAAAGCAAACCGAACCGCGACTGCTGACGGTCAGCCAGTCGCTCGGGTTATGGAGACGCTTGCGCGAAGTACTCGCGGACAATCGACGCGTCGAATTCAACAGCGTGGTCAATCTACAGAACCTGCAATCACCGGACAATCAGTCGAGCGAATCGGCGCGCATTCGTGATGTGGGCAAGATTCTCGCAATCGTCAGCGATCCGACGCCAAGCCTGCAGTCAGAGTCGCCAGCGTCATCCGGCGCACCACTGTACCCAACGACGTCACGCACCACCGGACGACTCGATTTGCTGCTATTTCATCACGTGGCGACGCTGGCTAATGACGGTGAGTCGCGTGCGAAGTTGCTTGCTGCCTTGCGCGACGACGATACCAATCAGTTCGACGCTCGCGCCACGTCCTTGGCACAGGTACGCGCGGCACTCCACTGGTGGTGGAACGAGCCGGAACAGACACTGGCGGAACTGACTGCGCTGAGTCGCCACAACCCGGATTCGCTAGAGCACACCTGCGATCTGGCCGCAGTCAGACTGTTAACCAACGACCTCCCTGGAACGCATCAACTGTTGAAGTCTCTGTCCTCACAAGATCGGCAGAATGGCCGCGTCAGCGTGTTGCAAACCGCTCTGTGGGATCACTGGAGCCAGCAACTGCTCGCGCGCGAGTTACACGGTCACGAAGGTGCCATCTCCGCGCTAGCGGCCGACCCGACAGGCAACTGGTTGATCTCCGTCGGCGTCGACGCTACGGTCCGTGTCTGGAATGTAAAAGACGGCGAGCTAACGCGCACGCTGACTGACTGCACTGACATACTCTTGGCAGTTGCAGTTACACCGGATGGTAGCGAGCTTGCGGCAGCAGGCTACGATCGCTCCGTGCGACGTTGGCAGTTGAGCGATGGCAAGCCGGTTGACTCTCCGTGGCCGCAACCTTCAACGGTGCGTTCGCTGCGTTATACAGCCGATGGATCGCAACTGCTTGTCGCTGGCGACGACGGGACGCTATCTGTGTGGGATCGAGCGGAGCAGACACTCCAGCGACAACTCGCCAACAAACATGATTCGGTGCTCGCCATGGCTCTGGGGCAAGACAACACACTGGCAGTGGGGCTCAACGGCGGCGAGATCCAATGGTGGAACTTGACCGACGGAACACAAATCGCTCGCGATCGGCTCAGTAGCGGTTCCGTCCGCTCCCTGTACTATGACGAATCAACTCGTTCTTGGCTGGCGGGCAGTGATTCGCATGCAGTGCTACGGTGGTCAGCGGATAGCCAACCGCAGGAGAAAGACAGCGTCTGGCCAGCTAAGTCGTCGCTGGTTGACGCCGGTGTACGCAGTATCGTTAGTGTACCAGGT
>JAGQPK010000618.1 GCA_020426755.1 Planctomycetales bacterium | reverse complement strand
GTGGCGCTCGTCGCCGGAATCTCCAAGAGCGCAGCGGCTGATTCCAGTTGTTGAGGCTGCAGGGTGCGGCTATCGATCAGTGCCAGATGCTTCGGCATACCGGCCTGTTGAATCGCGGCCGACAATTGCAGTAGTGCCTGTGACCGTTTGGACTGATTGGACTGCGCATCTTGTTGCGACATGCTGGCGGATCGATCCAGTAGTACCAGAATCGTGTCGGGGCGTCCGGCCAACCAGCCGAACCAGCGGCCGCTCATCGGCCGACTGATCATCACCACCAGGGCGATGATTGCCAACACGCGCATCGCCAGGATTAAAAAGTGCCGCAGGCGCGTGTGCCCCTTGCGCTGCCGCGTAGCCTGCAACAGGAACTGCATCGCGCCCCATTCAACTTTGCGATGACGGCGGAGGTTGATCAAGTGAATGATCACCGGCGTCGCGGCGAGCGGCAGTCCCCACAGCAGAAAGGGCTCAAGAAAGGTCATCGACCGGCCCTCCGTGGCGTACGCCCAATCAGAAAACGGGCCAGCACTTCGCCGTAGGATTCGTTAATGCGCACGCGATGGTAATCGATGGCAGCTTCGCGCACTGCGACGTCCAAGTCATGCAGATATTGTTGCAGCGCCGCCGCATATTCACGATGTATGACATTCGGTTCGACCAACAAACTCGGACCACCTTCGAGGTCAACAAAACGCGTCGGCCGGTCAAAGCGAAAATCGAGTTCCTGGTCTTCCAGCAAATGAAACACGGCGACGTCGTGCCGGCGGAAGCGGAGATGTTGAAAGCAGTCGGCCAGTTCCGCTGGTGACACGAATAAGTCCGAGACGATCACGACAAGTGCTCGTTGCGGAGTCTGTTCTGCCACTGCGTGCAAAGCAGCAACAAGGCCCGTATCCCCCTGCGCTTCGATCTGAGTAAGCTCGTCTAGCACGGCGCGGAGATGGGCGCCGCTGCGTCGTGTGGGCACCTGCCGGTCAATCCCCTTCGCGGCGCACGTCAGACCGATCGCGTCGCCTTGCTGACTAGCCAAGTACATCAACGTCGAAAGTAAACGCTTGCCATATTCGAGCTTCGTCGTATCCGTGCCTTGGTAACGCATCGACCCGCTGGTATCCAGCACAGCCATCAAGCGCAGGTTCGTATCCGCCTCGAATTCTTTAACATAGAAGCGGTCTGTTCGTCCGTAAGCGCGCCAATCGAGCCGGCGCGGATCGTCGCCTGGCACGTACTTGCGATACTCGGCAAACTCGACACTCGATCCGCGATGCGGACTGCGATGCCGTCCGCTAACACTTCCCAGCATGGGCGTGCGCGCATGGAGCGTCAGATGGCCAAGTCGTGTGATGATGGCCGGATCGAGGAAATCACGCTGAGCTGGTTCCACCGCGCATCTCCTCGATCAGACGTTTGACGATGTCACGACTCTTGATCCCACTGGATTCGGCATTGAAGGTGGTGAGCACACGGTGAGTCAGCACGGGGATCGCGACGGATTCGACATCTTCCAATCCGACTAGATAGCTTCCGCGCAAGGCGGCGCGCGCTTTCGCGCCGAGAATCAAATACTGCACGGCTCGCGGGCCCGCTCCCCAACTGACCAGCGGATGTAGCCACTTGGGCGAATCCGAGTCATCGGGCCGCGTGCGACGTACCAGATCTACTACATACTCGTAGACATGATCCGGCACGGGCATGCGACGAATCACGTCTTGATATGCCATCACCTTGTCACCGTCGATTAACGGCCGCAACGGCGCCGGCGGTGCGCCGGTGGTGGTGCGGGCAATCTGGATTTCCTGTGCGCGAGTCGGATCGTCAACTTCAATCAAAAACATGAAGCGATCAAGCTGTGCTTCGGGCAGCGGATAGGTTCCCTCTTGTTCCACCGGGTTCTGAGTCGCCAAGACCATAAACGGCGGTGGCAACTGGAACGTGCGTCCCACGACGGTGACGCGATGCTCCTGCATCGCTTCCAACATGGCGGCCTGCGTCTTCGAGGGAGCGCGATTGATTTCGTCGGCCAGCACGACGTGCGCGAAGACCGGCCCTTTGACGAATTCAAACTCCCGTTTGCCGCCGGGTACTTCCTGTAAGATGTCGGTGCCGGTGATGTCCATCGGCATCAAGTCGGGCGTGAACTGGATGCGGCTGAAGCTCAATTCAAATGTCTGCGCGAGCGAACTGACGAGCAGCGTCTTGGCCAATCCGGGTACGCCCATGAGCAAAGCATGACCGCGGGCGAATAGACACAAGCATAGCTGCTCGATCACGTCCTCCTGTCCCACGATGACTTTCGCTAACTCGTTGCGCAATTCATCGTAGAAGCCGCGCAAACGATCGATCGCTTGAACATCATCGTGGCCAAGCTGTACGTCCGGTTCATTTACCGTCATGTAATCCTCGGAAACCTAAGGTCGCGATCTCGCAGTGAGCTTATGATCCAAAGTCACGCATTCAAATAGGTTGCGTTTCCACACGCTCAGGGCGTCAGTTCGTCGTCGATCGGATCTGCATCCGAGTTTAAGCTAACCGTGTCTGGCGACTGCCCCAATTTCCAGACGACATTCCGCTGGTATTTGGCAACCCAGTCCGCTTCAGTGATGCCGCTGGGGCGCACCACATTCCAAACATCGCCAGAACGACAATGGAGTGTCGTTGATGCCCACGACCGCGGTCTCGGGGTCGCGTCGCCGATGTTAATTTGCGACGGCAGGTCCAACTCGGTTCTTGTTTCGAGCGTGGCAAACTCGTCGGTCAATTGGTTGAGCCACATTATTCGATCCGCGTCGTAACCTAATTTCAAGGACAAATCTTCCGGCGAGGCCGGCGCTTGCAATTCCAGCCGATGCTCGAGCGTTACCATCTCGCCCGGTCGCAGGCGTACGTCCAAAGAGACACCGTTGAGCCGCGCCACGTGAGCGGCGTCGACATGGTGCCGAGCGGCTAACGTAGCCAGCGTATCGCCTGGCAAGACCTCCCCTACACGTCGGAAGGGATCCCACCGATTCCGGGTCACGTTCACCTCTCGTCGTGCATTGCGGATGGTAAGGTGCGGCCCCTTCGAATCGTACGAAATCGTTGACGGCACTTCGACCCGTTGCAGCAATTCCAACGGACGCGATATCGCCGCAGGGTTCAATTTCTCGAGCACCTCTACCTGTGTTGTGTAAATATTGGCTAACGATTCCCAACTCTCACCCGGCCGCACCTCGTGTTGCAAACTCACACAAATGATGGTCGGCGTCTCGAACAACTTGTCGACACTGCAGCGATTGCGCAGTGCCAACATTTCGGCATCAACCTGCAGCTTTTCGGCGACGCCTTGTAGAAGCGAGCCCTCATAAACTCGAACGAAGCGACCGAGCGGTAGGTAGTTTTTCAGATTGGCAAGCGTCTGGTCCATTTGGCTATTGTGTTGACGCGCCGCCTCGATGTCCGTGATTCTTCTTGCTGACCGCGCTGAATTGGCGTAGGTCTGTTGCAGCTTCGAGACATTTTGATCGAGTCCCCCCGCGGGAAACGAACGTGCCATGCGTTTGGCCGAATCGTCGTCGAGCTGCCAGAGTTCCAGGTCAAACGCGGTGTCGTTGCTGGAGGCATTCGTCTGATGCAGGCTGACTGCCAACACGTTCTCACCGTCGCGCAATGACGGAGCGTCAAACAAAGCGGACACGTAACGAGTCTCATCGGAACCGACGATCGCCGATTTCGAACGGGTTTCATGGGTGATCACGCCAAACGGCATGTTTTGCCGATGAACTTCGACTCCGTTTAAGTAGATCACGGCCCCATCGTCGGCCAGCAGTCGCATGATCAACTTGTCATGCTTTGCCCGGTCGTTGAACTGAAAACGAGCTCGAAAGTAGGTGACTAGTGGCGGATGCTCATCCGCCACTT
>JAGQPK010000617.1 GCA_020426755.1 Planctomycetales bacterium | reverse complement strand
GCCATCGCCCGAATCGTCGACCGCCACATCACCGCCGTCGCCGTTGGCACGGCTTGTTACGATGAAGCTGATGCTTTGCCGCTCGGTCGAGATCTGTTCCCAGACCATACTGCCAGCCGTTAGCTGCTGAATGCTGCCGTTGTCTTGTGTGCCGCTAACCAGCACATTGGAAACCGTGTCGTAGGCGATATCGTGAATTTCTGTGACTTGCAAATCGCCATTAATTGAATACCAGTCGCCTTGGTTGGTGCGCGGCGAAGTGCGCTTGTAAATGCCGCCGTCATCGACTTCGATCAAGTTGCCAGCGGCGTCGAAGACCATTTCACGCGAATCGGCGTGCGGTGCGCTACCGCGTCGAGTGCCTCCGTTGGGCATTTCCGGCACTTGATTGCTGTGGGTCATGTGATCCCATTGCGGCGAGTAGCCGTTAAAGACAAACGTCGCTGCATTCACGTTCAGGATGTTGCCGACCGCGGCTTTGCGAGTGTTGCCACGGAAGATGCGCGCTGAAAAATTGTGAGCGCCGATCGAGTTGCCACTATCGAACGACATGTCGCCGTCCTGTCGATCGCCAGCCACATAAAACGTGTAGGGATCGGTGGGATCGGCCGCAATCGAAAAGTGAATAAAGCCCTGGCCGCCGGCCTTCTGACGTGGGCTGAGTCCCGCGATTCCGGTTGCCTCCACCGTCATTGGCAGATCCGTTTGGGTCCAAGCTCCGTCATCGCTGTAGCCCAAGTACACCGGTTGGTTGGCGACAATCACGGCCAAATAAACTCGGCCGTTGCTCGCAACGGCCATTTCCATATTGTTTTGATCAAGGCCGTTATTAACAGCGAATTGGAAGATCGCGTCGATCTGCGCGTCCCCGGCAGTAACATTCGTCCAGTTCTCGCCGCCGTCTTCGGTGCGGAAGACACCCAGGCCACCGACCGCCGCGTAGTACCGCAAGGGATCGCTCGGGTCAGCGACCAAGTCGAAAGTCGCGAACGGAATCGCCTCATCCGGGAAGTTCGTGTCCCGCGCAACTAACTCGATGCTCTCCCACGTGTCGCCACCGTCCGTGCTGCGGAACAGACCGCCGTCGGGCGTCTGATCACTGAAGAAGAAACCACCGCCGGCCGACGCAATGATCAGGTCACCATTGATTGCCAGACCTGAGATGTTTTTGCCCACTAGCAAGGGATCTTTGATCTGCTTCCAGGTCGCGCCACCATTCTCAGTCAAAATCAAGCCGGTGAGCGCACCGCCGAGACCGAAACTGCTGGCGTTCCCCATGCCAACAACCAACCGATTCGGGTTCGTTGGGTCCATCGACATAGCGGTCACCGACTGTGACGGCAGGCTGTCAGTCAGTGGCACCCAATGTGGACTGGTCGCTTGTGCGTTGGTCGTTTTCCAGACACCGCCATTGACCGAACCGGCATACAGAATGTTTGCGTTGGTCGGGTGAGCGACCACGGTGTGAAGCGCTCCGCTGACTTCATTATCTGGCGTGACCTTCTCAATCTGGCCGTGAATGATCGGCGCCGGGCCCATGGGCTGGAACGTCGTCATCACCTGGCGCGCTTCGAGCGATTCCAGTCCAAGCTGGCCAAGGGCGCTGCCCGAACGTCGATGGGCCCGTCGACGGGCACGTCGAGCGGCAATTCGAGACTGTGATGAATTGAAAGAGGATCGCTGGAGAGCGTTGCGAAAGAACACGTCGGTTTCCTCAATTGCTTGTCGCGAATTCTACATTCGAGCCGGCAAGAACATGACAGGTGCAGCTCGCTCGTCGATCGACGCTGAGGGAGAAAGCAACGAACTGCCGCGTCTTGAACTCTGTTCCAATACGTTGGGTGAATCGCCACCGATTGCGACCCGATCTTCGAGTCTAATTAGGGGAACCCCACAAATCCATACTCACGCTTTGCACAAACGCAGTGGATGTCGAGAATCCTTTCACTCGTCGCGCTAACAACAAGTGACCGTGGGCCCATTCCTGAAGCTGGCTGGCGATTAACCTGACTTTGTGTCTCGAATATAACGAGTGCAATTTGATTGCGGAAGTTTTATGCGAGCCGTTTTCAGCAGGTTTCATGCGCGCTAATTGCTTGAAACGCTAGCCGCTCCGCGCTTCTGTTGCGTAACACAACAGCGGTTGTAGAAAACCGCTACAGAAGTGGTTCATTATGAGTCGCTCCGCGATTTGTCGTCGCAGGCCTGCGATTTTTGTCTGCGCAGGAAAAAGATTTTGCAGTGCGGCCGCGCAGTCGAATTTGTTTTGGAGTGCGGCCGCGCAGCTGCCGCTTTCAATCCTCCGTTACCGTTCGCCCCCAACGTAGATGACGATTCTCCTGAACGCTGCGGTCAACTCGCCGGATTCTAGCCGTTTCGCCGCAGCCAACCCACCTGAAAAGCGATAGCTGCGCGATCGCACTCCAAAATGTGAAGCGATAGCTGCGCGATCGTAAGTCAAAAATCGCGTTGCTCGATCGCTGCAAAACGTCTCAGGATGTTAACCTTCGCGCATAAAAAAACGAGGAGTCGAGCTTGGCAGCTCGGTCTCCTCGTTCTTGAAAGCCGGTGCGAACCTAATTGTGACCGCGAGTGCGGGCTACCAGGTCCATTCAAAGCCGAGCGAAGAACCGTGATAGAACACGTCTCCGCTGTTGTTCAGGAAGACGTCGCGAGTGACGTTGCCGAAGGGCGACTGAGTGTTGAAGTTGTCCACTCCCAGTGCCACGTTGTCCACGAACAACACTTGATAGCCAGCTCGCAGTGTCCATTGTGACGAGATGCGGAAGATGGCCGACAAGCCTGCTTCACCCACAAACGACGTATCCGATTTGTTGGCGGATTCATTGAGCCATGGGCTTTGCGTGCCGTTCATCCACGTGCGTTGGCTGCTGTTGCTGCCATAGACGCCAGCCTTGATGTCACCGCCGATTTTGAAGCGTGGCGTGATGCCGATGTACATGTCGCCACCGATCTGGGCACCGACCAAGTCGTTGTCCGTCTTCACGCCGTAGGTCATCGAATCCGTCGCCGTGACCGTGCGGTATTGCAAGTCGTCACGCAGACGCAGGTAGCGAACACCCACCAGCACCGAACTGTGCACTAGGCAGTTGGCCGACACCCAGCGTCGACGCAGGTTCAATTCACCGTTGTCAAGCTCGGACGACAGCGAGACCTGTTGCAAGTTGGCCGCGTCGGACTCGGCATAGCCATTGAACGGGTCGGTGCCAAAGTTGCTGAACACGGAATAGAGATTGCCGTTGCCGGTGGCTTGAATTCCGGTCGCCCAGTTGAAGCCGCCAAAGTAAGTGGCTTCGAGCCCGGTCGATGGGCCAATTAAGTAGGCACCGGTGACGCGGAAGCCCGACACATGGCTGAGATCAAGCTGATTTGCATCGAGCGCCGTTAGGCCGGCGATGTTCGTCGAAGCGAACGCCTGCGATTCCGAAATGTCGCGCTGCCAGAACAGCCATTCGGCGCTGGCATCGAACCAACGCGGCAGACAGTTGGCACCGCTACCATAAGGTCCGTTCGCCTGGCCGAAGCATTGGCTGTTGTAGCCATCGTAGCCGCCGGCTAGGCACTCGCCGACGCCCCCGATCGCACTCCCCAGGCCACCCATGCCGCAGGCACCACCACATGCTCCGCCGCAGGCACTACAGCCGCCGCCAAAGGCACCGCCGCCCAGCCCGCAGCCGGGCGAATCGCAACCCATCGCATCGCAAGACGAACAACTGGCGAGCTGTACGCCGCTGGGTGCCGACATGGCAAAACCGGCAGGCGCCTCGCCGCCTATGCTGCCCGGCGTCGTCATATAGATGGCTTGTTGTGTCGGGTAATAGCCGTTGGCGTAGCCGCCCGGCTGTTGAGCCTCAGTTTTCGGAGCAGCCAGCACACTCAGAGCGATGGCCAAT
>JAGQPK010000616.1 GCA_020426755.1 Planctomycetales bacterium | reverse complement strand
CGTGAACGATCTTCATCGCGTAGCGAGTGTTGACGGTAGGCCGGCGATTTATCGCCGGTATCCGTTCGCGCAATGTGTTCGCTTGTCGCGTAGAGGCTGTTGAATCAACTCGCTATCGGATTTGCGAGCACGAGCACGAACGAGGTTGCGATTGTCGCCCATCGAACTTCGAAATCTAAACACCGAATGCACTTCGATATTCAACATTCAACATTCGATATTCGTTTCACTATCCCGCTATTCAATGACTTTGTTGAGCGGATACTCGACGATGCCACGGGCGCCGGCTTCTTTGAGGCGGGGGATGATTTTGCGCACGACGGTTTCATCGAGCACGGTATTGACATCGACCCAATGATCGTCAGCGAGGCTAGAGATTGTGGGCGTATCGAGTGACGGCAGGATGTCGATGATTTTCGACAAGTGCTCTTTGGGGACGTTCATCATCAAGCCGACTTTGCCGTCGGCGGCGATGGCGCCTTTGAGCATCAGTGCGATGTCATCGATCTTTTGCCGTTTGGCCGGATCGCGGTAGGCATTTTGATTCGCGATGAACCGCGTGGTGCTGCGGAGTACTTCGTCGACGATCCGTAGGTTATTGGCGCGAAGTGAATTGCCCGTTTCCGTGACTTCAACGATCGCGTCCGCCAACTTGGGCGGTTTGACTTCCGTTGCACCCCAACTGAACTCCACCTTTGCGGTTACGCCGTGACGCGCCAGATATTGTTGCGTCAGGCCAACTGCTTCGGTCGCGATCCGAGCGCCCTCTAGGTCTTTGACCGACTTGACGGGTGAGTCGTTGGGCACGCACAGTACCCAGCGTACCGGTCCGCGACTGACTTTCGAGAACATCAACTCGGCGACTTCGTGCACATCAGCGCCCGTTTCGACGACCCAGTCGTAGCCGGTCAGGCCGGCGTCTAGGATACCGTCGGCAACATAGCGTGCCATCTCCTGGGCTCGCAGCAACATGCATTCGATCTCGTCGTCGTCGATTGACGGGAAATAGCTGCGCGAGCTGAACGAGATTTTGTATCCGGCGCGGCGAAACAGTTCGGCGGTCGCTTCTTGCAAGCTGCCGGCGGGCAGCCCTAAGCGGAGAATCGTAGACATGGGCCGGTCTTCTTACTTCTTCTTGTAAACTTCGTTGGGATCGAACACCTTTTCGCCGACAGTCTGCAGGCCGTCGTCGGTGACTTGTCGATAGAAGCAACTGCGGTGACCGGTATGGCAAGCCGCGTCGCCGATCTGCTTGACCTTCAACAGAATCGTGTCTCGGTCACAATCCAGAAAGAGCGACTTCACCTCTTGGACGTTGCCGCTCTCTTCGCCCTTGCGCCATAGCTTGTTGCGGCTGCGGCTGAAGTAGACAGCGCGGCCGGTGGCGAGCGTTTCGCGGTAGCTTTCTTCATTCATGAAAGCCATCATCAGGACTTCACCGGTGTCCGCGTCCTGGGCAATCGCGGGCACCATACCGCCAACTTTTTCGAAGTCCGGACCGTTCTCGTCGGCCGTCGCCATTTCGCATCCCCTTTGTCGCTTGCTCGGGTCTGAATCAAGCGCCTCATCTTAGGAGATTCCGCCGGTCGATGCTACCGGTCGGTACCGTCCGGTCACTCGCCCATTGTACGTCGACGGCTGCCGCCGATCAGCAACATGGCGAGTGCAGCGAGGCTGCCGAGCGACGTCGGTTCCGGCACCGCTGCGACCGCGGACGCACTGGCAGCCACGGCCGGCAGCACCGAGCTGCCTTCGTATAGACCCGTTTGGAAGGCCATGACAAAGTCGGTTGACGTAAAGTCCTGGTCGCCGTCCCAGTCACCTTCCAGCCACGTCGAGTTATGTGCAATGCCGTCTTCGTACTCACCGGCAGTGAAGGCGGTGACGAGATCCGTCGAATTGAAACTGCCGTCGCCGTTTGCATCGCCCACGATTGCCAAGTAGTTGATCAAACGCACATTCGAACCATGGTAATCGACGATGTGGAACAGGCCGTTGTTCTCATGGAACCGCTGTTGAAACAGTGCCGTTGAGGCGAGTTCCGCTGCGTTGCCGTCAACCGTTAATGAGTCGAAACTACCGCTGTGTGAGTTGGCGTCGAGTAGTGTAATGATCTCGAAATCACCTCGTGTCGATGGATCGCTATACGTCCCGCCTCCCTCATTGCGACGCAGTGCAATCTGGCCATCGAGATTGGCGTGATGCACAACGTTCAATTGGTCGATGCCGTCGTCGGCATTGCTGCGTAGATCGAATTGCAGCACGCTTAGAGGGCTCATTTCGACTGACAGTACCGTGGCATCTGTCATTGGTGAGTCAATTTGTAGTGTGCCGTCGTTCTGAAGATGCACGCCGACAGTCGCTCCGCTGGCCAGCAGTAGATCGTTTGCCACTTCGTTGATTAATCGACCTGCACCCGAGAACGTTGCTCCGCTTTCGATGACCGTGGGGGCCAAGAGTCGCAGTTGATCGTTGCCGCCTACTAAATTCACTTGAGTGGTCGATAGGAACTCCGTGCGAGCGTTGAACGCGGCATGTTTGTCGACGTTGACGACGCCTGCCAGCTTCTGAGTCCCACCGGAGATCCAGGCTTCCTTCGCCAAACTGCCGTTTAGGTTCAGTTTGCCGTAGCCAGAAAGGATGTCGCCTTGTGACAGCGTCCAGCCTTGCTCGAACATTGCGTAGTGACCGGCTCCCACCGTTAACGTGGAATTGAAAGTGTCGTGCAGAGCTTGCTCGACACGCAGATCGCCAGCCGTGACATCGACTGTGCCCACACCGAGTATCGGCACGCCGTCTAGGTCCGCGGCGTTCGTCGTACCAATCGTCAACTCGCCGCCGATCGGCTTGAGCAACCCGCGATTCTCGAATTCACTGCTGGCGATGCGTCCGAAGCCACGTGTCGTGCCGCCGTTTGTAATCGCCCCGCCTTGAACTTGGCCGCCACGCAATTCCAATGCGGTGTTCGCCACGTTGGTGTTCCACGCATGCTGAACTTCCAGAATACCGTCATTGTCTTGAGTGCCGATGATGCCGACGACGCTGATGTTACTATCGGGCGTCAACACGAGCGTACCGTCGTCCGCTCGCAGTTCGCTATTCGTCATGAACGAGATGTCGGCCCCGATCGTGCCGTAGCCCATCACGGCGTCGTCGCTGAGCAAGCCGAGTGTACCGTCACCCAGAATTGAACCACCTTCGAGCCGACTTGGATTGGCGAGGTCACCACCAGCGAGTCGCAGGTAGTCGTTTGTATGAATGTTTACCGTCCCCTTAATGTCGGTGCGGGCATTCCAATTGCTGTTGCCGTAAACGTCCGCCGTTCCGGTCAGCAGCATATCCGAGCCCGACAGATTGTTGGAAATGAGTTGGCCCGTGATTGCGCTGATCTGGAGATGTCCGGCCATCGTCCAGTGATCATTAGGATCCGTCAGGTTGATGCCCAGTCGGCCGAAATTGTTGATGTTGATCGTGTCAGAGGCCAGCGCGCGTTTGGCCCCGTAAGTATTCGTCGAGTCGTTAATATGTTGTGCGTTGATCTCGACGATGGCATTGACGTTTAGTGTCTGCCCCGACAATATCAGCGACGAATTGCCGTCCAAGTCGACACGACCGTTGGGCATGTTGATCGTCGTATCGCCGCTGAATGTGTTCTGACTGCCGTCCAGGCGTAAGAGTCCTTCACCATGGATGTTACCGCCGCCGTAGAACGTGGTTTGTCGCCCGAAGGTCAGCTCGCTGCCCGCTTGTACGTCGACTTCTGCATCCGACAGCAGTGCGGCCTGCGCGTTGATGTCTGCTGTGGCACCGTTGTCGACACGTAGTATGGCGTCTGCGGTCCCTACCACGTTGCCCAGGAAGATTTGATTGCCGGCGATGACTCCCTGGCCGTTGGTGAAATTGAGATACCCGGCCGACA
>JAGQPK010000615.1 GCA_020426755.1 Planctomycetales bacterium | reverse complement strand
ACCTCGACAACAAATCCGCCCAAAAAACTTACACTCCGTTGCGTGCGGGATTGTGCAAAGGAACTCGAGATGCCGCAATGGCAGTTTCTCTAGTTGCGTTTCCATTGAGCTGCTCGAAACGGGGCATGTACGAACGGATTTCCAATCAAGAATGCGTCTTAAATGGGATTCTGAGACTTCCACATTCATAATACAGCGATCATCATTCGGAAATCGAATCCCTGGATCGTTACGCAAGCCGACGCTAGGCCGTTGTGGCGAGCTGAGCCGAAGTCACTTCACTCATGTGGTTGCTGGATCGAGTATCCTATGGGGAGTGATTTCCCACCTGCGTCGCATTTTGTTGTTGGATCAGTATTGGAGGCCCGTACCGTGCGTAACGACACTTCTCGACGAAGATTTCTACAATCGGCGGCAGCGGCTAGTTTGAGCAGCCATCTATTTGACTTACCGATGCGTGGTCTGTTGCGACCGGTGAGCGCTGCCGAGGCAGCTCCGACACCTGGGACGGTACAATTGCGTCCGGAGATTGAGCCGTTGGTGCGACTGCTCGAGGAGACAGCGGCGGAACGTGTGCTGGAGAAAGTTGCAGAGCGGATTCGCGCGGGCTTGAGTTATCAGGATTTGCTGGCGGCGTTAATGCTCGCTGGTGTGCGCAACATCGAGCCACGTCCGTCGGTCGGCTTTAAATTTCACGCAGTGCTCGTGGTGAACTCGGCGCACTTGGCGAGTCTTGCTTCTCCCGACGAACACCGGTGGTTACCGATTCTCTGGGCTGTCGAGGAGTTCAAGCGTTCGCAGCTCCAGGATACGCGTGAAGGGGATTGGACGATGGGGCCATTGGATGAAGCCCAAGTACCTCACGGTAGTCGCGCAGTCACGGCATTTCACGAAGCGATGAACCGTTGGGATCCAGAGGCCGTCGATCCGGCCGTCGCAGGCTTGGCTCGTTCGGCCGGCGCGAACGAGTTGTTCGAGATTTTTTGTCGCTACGGTGCTCGTGACTTTCGCGACATTGGTCACAAGGCGATTTTCGTTTCCAACAGTTGGCGCACGCTACAAACGGTCGGCTGGCAACACGCGGAGCCGGTACTCAGATCGCTCGCGTACGCTCTGACTCATTACACCGGCGGCAATCCAGCCGAGAGCGATCACGAGGTGGACCAACCTTGGCGAAGAAACCTTGAGGTGGCAGGTAAGATCCGCGCGGATTGGCAGTCCGGGCGAATCGATGATGGCGCAACGCGCGAGTTGCTGGCTGGGATGCGCAGCGACGATTGGCGAACAACATGCGATACGACGATTGCTCAACTGAACGCCGGCGTGGATCCGCGTTCCATCTGGGACGCAATTCACAGCAGTGCCATCGAGTTGTCAATGAATCAGCCGGCAGGATCCGGCGTGGTCCCGCTGCATGCCGTCACGACGGCCAATGCGCTGCGGTTTGCCTTTTTGCAAAGCGGCCGTGAAGACACGCGACGCATGCTCTTGTTACAGGCAGCTGCCTTTATGCCAATGTTCCGTGAGGCCTCGCGCCGAGGCGGCGAGTTCGGCACGCGAAAACTGGACGAGATGCAGGGCGAGACGGCGAACGTTGACGTCATCTTGCAAGAAATCAGCGGCGACCGCGATCAGGCCTGCGATCATCTGCATGGTTATCTCGCCAACAACGGGGATCCTCAGCCGCTAATCGACGCAGCCCGATTGTTAGTTTTCTTCAAAGGCACCAACTCACACGACTATAAGTACAGCAGCGCAACTTTCGAGGATTACGCCCTGTTGTCACCGGGGTGGCGTGAACGGTATTTGGCGGCGAGCGTGTACAAGTTGCGTGGCGCAGGAGATTCCGACAACGGCCTTGCTGCTCGCGTACAGGCGGCGCTCGCGTAGCAAGCGATTTCGCGCACGTCGCCGTTCACGTGCCTGCAATAAACGGAAGTGCGCCAGAAAGCTACGCCGCCCGATGGTCATTGCGTCGGGCGACATCTACGTAGCGTTTGGACAGTTCACGGAGGTTTCGCAGCGCTCGCAATTGGTTGCTTCCGCGGTCGACAGACAACCTGATGGTGTCTGTATCCACCACGAAAGCCGCTAGAAGTGCAAGAGTAGCTAAACACAGACGTTCCCTCATAACAAATGTTTTGCTCCGCCTATCTCCCTCGACTAATATGCACTCTGACCGGCTGCCACATATCCATCAGGGGGAGCATCAACTTGGGACACATCCGTGCAAACAGACGCTACAGATCATTTACTCTGCGACAGTCATTGCCTTCTATTCTGTTGATGTGCGCGCTCTGGCTTGGTCTCGCATCGAGCGCGAAAGCGCAATTAGTCTATGACGATGGGGGATCGCATTCGCTGACATTGGGGAATGAAAACAGTGTTCAATTGATGATATCGAACAGCAGTCACCTCCATCTGTTTGGCGACTTCACGACACCTGACCTGAAGGTCGTCCTAGACGGTTCGACGTTGACGGATCGACGCAGCGCGTTGGACGGCAATTTCACGCTCAGTGCGAGCTCGAAGTATTACGTATCCAACGGAGGCCTGCCGACGGGAGACAGTCAATCCAGCGACGCACTCAGTTTTGCCTTGGACGATAGCGTCGTCGAATTTGATGGCGGGACGTACAACACAGTGAATTTGGACGTCAACAGCACCACGTCGTCAAGCGTCAATTTGATCGGCAGCTACATGGGCGTCGGCTATCCCGGCCAACACGTTTATCGAGGTCAGACGCAATTGAACTTGAGCGCCGGCGCCCAAATCCGCGATGGACGGTTCACAGCGCTGGACGATGTGGTTGGTCGGGTCGTAGATTCCACGCTTCCAAGCCTGACCTTGAAGGACAGAGCCGATTTTCGCGTTAACAACTCGACGGTTATTGAATCGAATGTCGACGATAATTGGCATGATGGCTTTCTACGCGGATCTGGTGAGTCGCAAGTCGCCTTCGACAACGTTCTGTTCAAGAATGGCAGCGATTGCAACGGTCCGCTGTTTTCCAACGCAGACTCTTCGCAATTGAAACTGCGAAACAGCGACGTAGCGGCTTCTTGGAGTTGTAGTCCTGCGATTGCTATCTCGGCGAGCGATCGTTCCAAAGTACTCGTGGAATCGACGCGGATCGCGATCGAGAACATGCTCTTAAATGTCGCCGTCAGCGGCACGACGCTTTTTTCCGCAGAGGGGGCTGCTCAGATCGAAGTCCGCGGCGGCGAATACGACTCCGACTTGATACCCGCGGATAGTTGGCGTCAGTTCATGGCGATTGCCAGTGCGCGCGGTGATTCTCGTATTGTGCTGGATGGAGGCAGCTACTCGCAGCATGCGTTCGGAATTGAGTTATCGACACATCTCGCTCATGCTGTAGACGACGCGACGATCGAGCTGGTTGCCGGTAGTTTCGATCTCAGCATTAATCAAGACGCGATGTCTGACGGGTTGCTTCATCTGAATGCGGAGGATCGCGGCACCATCATCGTGTATGGTTCAGACTTCAACTATCCACTGGGCGAAGTGCCGGACTTGGCGGGAACGCTTGAGGGCAAGTTAATTGACGGCAATCTCATCCGCTGGAAATTCGCGCGCGCGACCGACGCGCGAATCATACTAGTACCGGAACCAAGCGGGCCGGTCATCGCTGGCTTGGCAATTCCGTTGCTAGTGCGAACGCTGCGCCGATCAAAAAAGGAGATGAGCATCGATTCACCACGAAATCAACGAAGAACATGCGTCGAACTCACTGCTACATAAACGGGAAAATGCTCTGGGGCCATCAGAGCTACGTGGTGTTGGAAACGTGGACGATGACCTGGCTGCCCGGGTGCAGTCGGCGGCGGCATTCCTAGCGCAGACGTTATTTTTTGCTAGCTCGAATGGCCGCCCACGTTGCCCCGGCGGCCGCGTCCGGGCGGGG
>JAGQPK010000614.1 GCA_020426755.1 Planctomycetales bacterium | reverse complement strand
CTACATAAAATGTCGAAGGCACAAATTCTCAAGGAATGGCAGCCCAACGGCTTTCAACTGACGCGGCAGTATGATGAGTTGCCCTGGCAGCACATGATGTTCTTCGGCACGGCCAAATAGACACCGCTAGTTGCCGCGACTTGCGCAAAGCTTTTTAAACACACGGCGCACAGTTTGCGCACGCCACAGGCGCGATAAAGCTTCTCAGAAACTCTGCGGTCCGTGCCGATCACTCCGTCACATGACTCCGCGAGTTGTCCGACATTTTATCTCGTTCATTTGCCGCGCGCACGACTCGGGTGAACAATCGAGTGAACTGAGTTCACGCGACAACGTTACCGAACACCATGCCGAGCATTTCTAGCGCACGTTAACACTTGTTAACATGAACACACTGCAGAGCGATGGCAATTCGGGGACGGGTGTGAACTTAGTGAGAAAAACAATTGCAAAGGTTGCGACGCCGATTAGAATACCTTGGGTAAGACGGGCTACCGTTACGGCCTTTGTGATTTAGGTGGACTAGTGACTCGGAATCCGTTACCGATCCTTCGGTAACGACAAATTGAACTCGCGGTTAGGCACGTGTGTAGCGTGCGCTAGCTCCGGTTTGGAGTTGGTATGAAGGACTTTTCTCGAGGAATCTCAGCAGGTTCGCCTAGCGAATTCGAGCATCGATTCCCGCATGAGGAATGGATTCTGGGAGACAACCCTGCCATTCGGCGAGTTTGCCGTCACGCTGAGCGTGCGGCCGAAGTTGGCTGTACCGTCTTAATCTCTGGCGAAACAGGTACAGGTAAAGAAGTCTGGGCCAAGCTGATCCATCGCATGGGTCAACGTTTCCACCGTCCAATCGTGCCCGTGAACTGCGCTGCGCTAACGGCCACGCTAGCAGAGAGCCAACTGTTCGGTCACGAAAAGGGTGCGTTCACAGGTGCACTCGGCGCTTCACTCGGTGTGTTCCGCGCTGCTGAGGGCGGCATCGTCTTCTTAGATGAAGTCGGTGAGATGCCGCTGGAATTGCAGCCGAAACTGCTGCGTGTGTTGCAAGAGAATGAAGTCACGCCCGTGGGCTCGTCGACGCCCGTCCCGGTCGATGTGCAGGTGGTAGCTGCCACGAATCGCGACCTGGAAGCGGAAGTCGCCAAGGGCAATTTCCGCGAAGACCTCTACTTCCGCTTGAACATGGTTGAACTCCGCGTGCCCGCGCTGCGTGAACGCGTAGAAGACATTCCTAGGTTCCTCGAATACTTCTCACAAAAGTATGCAGAGCGCTATAAGCGTGACGAGTGGAAGCCAGACGCTGACACGTTGCGCGAGTTTTGTGATTACTGTTGGCCGGGCAACATTCGCCAACTGTCACACGTCATCGAACAGTCCTATGTGCTCGACTGTGCCCCTACCCTGCCCACTCGCACGCGTAACTTGGCCGACGACGAACGTCTGCCGTTTTACGATCTCAATCGACTCCGCTCCGCCGCCGTGCGTCAGGCGTTGCGTGCCACCGACGGCCACAAAGGCCGCGCAGCCAAGTTGCTAGGTGTCCATGCGAACACGCTAACTCGTATGCTGGCCGATATCACTGCGGACTAGCGTGGTATCCAGTAGGACGCAGCGCTATCATATGTAGCGCTATCATTTGGCGTGTGGCCGCACAGCGACCGCTTTCGAACGAAGCCAATCCGTACGCGCCTCGAATGATAGTCCAACACGACTGCGACATCGGTGTTCGCAAGAAAAGCGGTAGCTGCGCGATCGCACGCCAAATTAAACTGCAGCCGATGGCCCCCACCCCGAGCTTCCACAAAGCATAGATCCTCCCATGCAAACTCGTCCTCGCGCACGCTCGTGCTACGCAGGTGTCCTGCTCACTATCTTGCTGAGTACAACCACAACATCGGCGCAGACCACTTCGCGCTACAACGAACCGTATCCAGTCGCAGCGTCGAAGAAGGGGCTGCAAGTGGAACGAGTTGACGATGCCCTGGCATTGGGAGTACGTCACGCGGCAATCAACGTGAACTTGACCGGACTCATGGATCCAACTGGGGATCCCCAGAACCCAAGCTGGGAAAGCGGCGGACGCCGTTTCTATTTTCAGCGCGGCTACCTGGAAAGTCTCGATCGCCAGATCAAGCCGCTATCCGATCGCGGCGTGTTGGTCCATCTGATTCTGCTGGCTTACGAATCGCGTCAGCCGATGATCGACCAGATTATGATGCATCCGCGTTTCGATTCATCGTGCCCCAACCATCTCAGCGCCTTCAATACGGTCACTGACGACGGACGTGCTTGGTTTGTGGCGCTGTGCGAATTCTTGGCCGAGCGTTGGTCGCGTCCGGATCAGGCCTTCGGTCGCGCGGTTGGCTACATCGTCGGCAACGAAGTGAATTCACATTGGTGGTGGAGCAACATGGGGCGCGTTTCGCTCGATGATTTTCTCGTCGACTATGAACGAACAGTGCGGCTGGCTCACTCCGCAATCCGTAGCCAGTCATCTTGGGCGCGTCTCTATGTTTCGCTCGAACACCACTGGAACATTCGCTATCCGGCGGGTGACAAGGAACAGTCATTTGCCGGTCGCGAGTTTTTGGAGAAGTTTGCCGCTCGCTGTCGAGCACAAGGAGACTTCGACTGGCATCTGGCATTTCATCCGTATCCGGAAAACCTGTTCGAGCCACGTTTCTGGCTCGACAAGTCGGCATTGGACACCGCCGATACGCCGCGCATTACTTTCAAGAACTTGCCACAGCTCACTGCGTTCATGCAGCAAGAGCCGATGCACTTCGCAGGCCAACCGCGACACATTATCCTGAGCGAGCAGGGGTTCCATACGCCCGCCGGCAACGACGGAGAACTCATTCAAGCTGCCGCATACTGCTATGCCTACCGCCTGGTGGAAAACGAGCCAGCGATTGACGCCTTCATTTTGCATCGACATGTAGACAATGCACATGAAGGCGGTTTGCTGCTCGGTCTGCGTAGCAATCAAGCGCGCGGAGACGAAGCGTTACCCAAGAAGCGCAGCTACGCTTGCTTTCAAGCTGCCGACACACCGGATTGGCGTGCGGCTTTTGAGTTCGCGTTGCCAGTCATCGGCTTGGATGACTGGCCATAACGTTCGCGCGAAGACCCGCGAGTCGTTCGCCCAAAGGCGCTAGCCGCGGTTCTCGTCAGCATCCGTGGCGGCACAGAACCGACGCTAACGCGTAGCGGCTAACTACCCGATGGCAAACGGCGCCTACTTTGCTCGTCGGCGCCAACGTGCCAGGCCCAGCAGGCTCATGATCGCCAGCATCCCACTCGCCGGCTCCGGCACTGCGGCCACACTGGGACGAACACCGGCTTCATAGCCACCATCGGAAAACGCGGCCACGAAGTCGCCTGAATCGAAATCGAGATCACCGTCCCAATCGCCTTCGGACCACGTTGCTGCACCACCGCTTTCGTACTTGCCAGCGGTAAAGGCCGACACGAAATCGGTGCTGTTAAACTCGCCATCCAAATTCGCGTCGCCGATCCACGTGTGCTTGAGATCTCTGACCCAGCGAATCCGATCATCGAAGTTGGTCGCACTGTCACCCGTCAGGTCGAATGACGTATCGCCGCCAACCTGTGCTTGGGCTAACAGATCGAGGTCCCCCGCGTCGAGCACACCATTCGAATTAAAGTCGCCTTCCAGGCCGGCACTCACCACAGTGCCCGTCGCGGACACTTCAGTCACCGAAATAAAGTTGAAGCGGCCCGTGTCATTTTCGTTGCCATCCACGCCGCCAACGGCCCAGCCCCAGCCGGTGCGTTCCGAGGCACTGCCAGTTAGCTGAAATGATAGAGATTCGCCGACGGGCGGTACGACCAGTGAATCGAAGACGTGACCTGTGGTTTCCGTCGCGGCGACTTCAACCCAATTGGGGTCGGATTCGGGATC
>JAGQPK010000613.1 GCA_020426755.1 Planctomycetales bacterium | reverse complement strand
AACGAAGTCTTCAGCGCCCTGGATCCCAAACAGATGGAACAAGCCCTGCAACCGAAGGCCCCTGTTGAAAACGCGGTCGAGATTCAAGGGCCGGGCAAGCGCTATCCAGGTCTAGCGATCTCGGAACTGTCTGCCGACCAACGCGAACTGGTGGAGAAGTCGCTTAAAGTTCTCTTGGCACCTTATCGCTCGGAAGATGTCGATGAAGTGATGGAGATTCTTAAGGCCAGTGGCGGCATCGAGCAATTGCACTTGGCCTTCTATCGCGACAAGGATCTCGAAAACGACAAAGTCTGGGACGTTTGGCGTGTCGAAGGCCCCGCGTTTGTCTGGCACTTCCGCGGTGCGCCGCACGTGCACGCATATATCAATATCGGCCAAGTGGGCTGATAACGAACGTAGAATTAGTTCGCTGAAAGGCGAACTGAGGATCTGGATTGATTGAGGAACGATGATTTCGGAGTGTTGGTTTTTGAATGACACTCCGAAATCAGAAATCATCATTCCTAAATCAGCTTCGGCGCCGCCACCTGCGTGTCAGGGCGAGCTCAAGTTTCGTGTTTAACGTTTCCAAGGCCACGGCAACACGTTCGCTTGCCGTGCCCACGCCATCCATTGCTCTGAAAGCTCTTTGACTCGCTCCGGATGCTGCTGCGCCAAATCGTGCATTTCTGCGCGGTCAGTTGCCATATCATAAAGTTGCCATTCGCCGACTGGACCTTTGGCCACAAGCTTCCACTGTCCGGACCGTACGGCGCGATTGCCTTCGTGCTCCCAGAAAATTGGCTGTGGTCGCTCGACAGACTTGGCCGTAAATGCGGGCCGCAAACTGACTCCGGGCAGCGGCGTAATTGCTTGCCCATTCACTTCACGTGGATAATTCGCTCTCGCCAAGTCGACACAGGTCGCCATGATGTCGATCAAATGGCAAGGTTCGTGGAACAAACTGTTGCGAGTATTCTCGGCGATTCCGGCGGGCCAGTGAACGATCAGCGGCGTGCTGATGCCGCCTTCGTGGACCCAATGTTTGTATTCTCGAAACGGCACATTGCTGACGTTGGCCCATGCGCGTCCGTAAGCAATATACGTATCATCGGGGCCCGGCAGCACGCCGTATCCCTTCCGAACCGCCCGACCATCGCGAGTTTGTGACGGCTGACTGTCATACTGGGGCGCATCTTTTGACATCGGCTCGAATTTAACAGCGACGTCAGGCGTTTGTTGCTTGTCACGCCCCACGGCCTCAGCACAGCCGCCGTTGTCTTGCATGAACATGATGACGGTGTTTTCGAGTTGCCCCAAAGACTCGAGTTCGGCAACCATTTGACCAATCGCCTGATCCATTCGATCGATCATCGCGGCATACACTTCCATGCATCGCGTCTCAAACTCAAGATCGACCACGGAACTCCACTTGCCAACGGTGGGCGAGATCGGCCATTTCGGATCAATAACACCCAATTGCTGCTGCTTCTCCCAACGAGCTCTTCGCACCGCGTCGTAGCCAGCGTCGTAGCGACCAGCATAGCGCTGGATGTCGGCCGCGTGCGCATGCATCGGCCAATGAGCTGCCGTGAAAGCAACATAGAGAAAGAAGGGTTCATTGCCGTGGTCGGTCGCGTGCTCTCTGAGAAATCGACGCGCATGATCGCCGATTGCGTCGGTGTAGTAGTAAACATCCGGTTGGTATTCCGGATCATTGGCACTAGTGATCGGCTGCATGTCGCGGACCAGGGCACTCGGATCCCAATAGCTCCCGGCACCATGGATCGTGCCATAGAAACGATCGAAGCCGCGGTTGAGCGGCCAATTGTGCCGCTGTTGTAAAGCCGCTTCACTCTTGCCGGGCGTCACATGCCACTTGCCGACAGCGTAATTGCGATAACCGGCGGGATGCAGGACTTCGGCAATCGTCCGGCAGTGCTGATTCAAATTGCCGGTGTAGCCCGGCAAGTTACGATCTTCCATCATATGTCCCACACCGGCCTGATGCGGATAGAGCCCGGTCAGCAGACAAGCGCGAGTCGGGCAACAACGGGCCGTATTGTAAAACTGCGTCCAGCGAACGCCGCCTGCCGCTAGTGCATCGAGATTCGGCGTTTGTATCTCGCTGCCATAGCAACCGATATCCGAGTAGCCCATATCGTCGGACAAGATCACGATGAGATTCGGTCGATCAGCGGCCAACAGTGGCATCGTGATAAGTAAGCTAAACAGTCCGAGCATGGTTCGCATGACCACCTCCCTTTTCCTGATTACAATTTCGCCGCAGCGTCGGAAAATCGCTTGCAATGGGCAGCGATACTGCTCTAAAACGTCCTCATCCGTCATGCGAACGTCACGTCACTTTTGCGATTTAGTCTGAGACTGTGAACCAAATGATCTATCCGACGCACACTTGGTTTCGTCAATTCATTACGGCCCTGGTGAGCATCGTCGCGCTATCGCTGCCTGGTGTAGTAACCGCCGACACGCTCGTCGCTTGGGACTTTAGCAGTCTCGATTACACCGCGTTAGCAGACAATTCGCCGTTGAGCAATCCGATCCTGTCTCCGTCTGCAGCAACCACGTCGCCCGGTGTGACAGTGAGCGACTTGACGTCACAAGGGCTGCTCAGTTCGGTTGGTAATTTAATTGCCGGAGAAGGCAACTTCAAGAACTGGGATGTTGGTGGTGACGGCATCAACGACAACTATCTGGAGTACACGATCGAGGCGGCAGGCCCCGACAAGATCTCGCTCGACGAGTTGCAGGTCACCGTTTGGCGAAATGGTGGAGGTGCTCCGAACGGCTATGCCTTTGACGTCAGCGTCGATGGCGGCGACTACGCACCATTCGGTACCGTCCTGACCGACGACCTGGCCGGGGACAAGATCTTCGACACCTTCACATTCAACGACAACATCAGCGATGCGGCCACGCTTGGCATTCGCTTCACGCCCCGGAATGCGGGCGCGGGCAGTACGGGCAATCTGCATATCATCGGACTGGCAGCCATGGGCACGCTGGTGCCGGAACCAAGCAGTCTGCTGCTGTTGTTGATGGGACTGCTGCCGCTGCACTTTTTGCGGCGTTAGCAAAACCGACGACTAGCCCTTGAGTTCCTTTGCGCGACGCGTTGTCGCCCTCGTTCTACCGCCGCATCCGCTCGCGATGCGGCCGGCTGCTCAAGCCCCACCTGCCAAAAACGACTCGCATCAACACGTGCGGGCGGCAGCGCCTCCCGTCGCTTCACCAAGCTATCTCCGCACATCGGCGCCTGGTGGTCGCGTCTCTTCCATGGTGACACAGCCAGCCTGCTAGATTGCTCCTATTCGAGGGGGCAGTGTTTTCCACATCCGCTGTCCGCTCCTTAAGGCCGAATGAATACATCCGTGGTTTTGAAGGGGAGGTCCGAACAATGCCGGTAGCATGGTCAGAACGATACGAGACGGGCGAGGATAAGATTGACCGACAGCATGAAACGCTGTTTGGCTGCATCAATCAACTCGAAGAGATGGTGGCGCAAGACGAGATTTCGGACGCCAAGGTGAAAGAACTGCTGCAGTTCCTGGAAAACTACACCCGGATTCATTTCGCTTACGAGGAAATGTGCATGTTCCGCCTGAAGTGCCCCGTGCACGAAGTCAACATCGACGCACACGACAAGTTTACCAAGGCGATTGAAGACTTCACCGCGCGTTTCGCCCGCGAAGGCGCATCCAAGCGTCTGCTGCAAGAGATGTACGACGCCGCTTCGAAGTGGCTCGTCAACCACATCTGCAAAATCGATCAGAAACTGCAGGCGGTTTAAGTCGGAGGCTCAGCGCCGGGACGAAATGGCGATTGCGGAATGACGACTGCGATTTAGGAATGACGATTTCGGAGTGTTGATTTTTGAATGACACTCCAAAATCCGCATTCAGGAATTCGGAAATCAGCTTCTGCGGCGGG
>JAGQPK010000612.1 GCA_020426755.1 Planctomycetales bacterium | reverse complement strand
GACCCATCACTGGCGATTCATTCACGGAATGGTCGGATCGATTGCGCGACGTCGAGAACATGATCGACGATCCGGATCTGCGGGCGCGGGCCGCTCAAATCCGTGATCGAGCTCGCAACATGCGTCGAGACTTGCAGCGCGGTGCGCAGGAGCCCCGTTGGGATTTGGTGCGGGATCTGATCGCACAACCATTGAGCGAATTGAAGACGGTGGTTGAACAGGAACTTGCCAGGCGGTCCGGGCAGAGTGACAAGCTTGTGCCAGTTGATCGGGATCCAGTACCGAGCCAATTCGAGGAACGTGTGCGTCGTTACTACGAACAGTTGGGGCAGGGCGAATGAGTATGGCTGCGATCTACATCGGGTCGCCTCACTGGATTGTGCCGGTGGCGATTGTGGCTGCACTCATAATTGCTGCCATCTGTTGGTCATATGGGCGACGAACACCGCGGCAGACGCCGTGGCTACTGCTGGCCTTGTTGTTGAAAATCGCCGCTGTATTGATGTTAGCACTTTGTTTATTGGAGCCGCTGCAAAGTGGTGTGCGGCCGCGTCCTGGTGCCAACGTCTTTGCAATCCTGATTGACGATAGTCGTAGCATGTCCGTCGCAGGACGCGGGTTACCGGCCGGCGCGGAGATCCCGGTTTGGTTGGGGGATGAGACCAAGTCTTGGCGAGCGCGATTGGCACAGGATTTTGACGTGCGCACGTACTCCTTCGCCGAGACCCTTTCACGCTTTGAGGACCGCGAGCAACTCACGGTCAACGGGCGCGCATCGAACTTGGCGGGAGCATTCGCAGCGCTCACTGCGCAATTCTCGGACCGTCCCATTGCAGGTGTCATGTTGTTGTCAGACGGGAACCGCACGGATGAGGACGCGCAAGCTGCGGAACAGTTGCCTGATTGTCCGATCTATCCAATTCTGGCTGCCAAGCATGACATTCCGGCGGATCTGCGTTGGGATCGAGTGCAGGCCAGCCAGAGCTACTTTGAAACGTCGCCCACGACAATTAATGCGGATCTGCTGGTATCTGGCTGCGACGGACAGCAAGTTGTCACTCAATTGATTGACCACAAGCAAGCGGTTGTGGAAGAACGGATGATTGCGGTCAGCACTCCAGATGAACGCATTCCGGTGCGATTTCAATTCCGCCCCGATGAACCAGGGCTCGCATTTTATCGGATTCGCGCGTTCTTGGAATCGGAACGAACTCTGGCAGACCGTCAAGAGGGGCCACGAAGTGACGTTGAAGCGACCGTGGCGAACAATCAACGCACGATCGTCATCGATCGCGGCGGTGGCCCGTTTCGCATTCTCTATCTAGCGGGGCGACCGAACTGGGAGTTTAAGTTTTTGCGACGCGCGATGGAGGCCGACGACGAGTTGAATCTAGTGGGGCTCCTGCGTATCGCCAACAAGGAACCGAAGTTCCAATTCAACGATCGGCAGTCGGCCACTGACACAAATCGTCTGTTTCAGGGTTTTGAAAACGAGCGGCCAGACGTCGACGAATCGTACGATCAGCCGGTGCTCGTGCGCATCAATGTCGAGGATGATCAGGAGTTGGCCGAAGGGTTTCCCGCAACGGCGGAAGCTATGTTTCGCTACGACGCGATCATTGTTGACGATGTTGAGTCCGCATTCTTTTCGACAGATCAGATGTTGCTGCTGCGCGAATACGTCAGTCGGCGCGGCGGGGCGCTGCTAATGTTGGGCGGCGTCAATGGATTTCAGGATGGTGGATACGCCAGGACGCCACTCGGCGAAATGTTGCCGGTCTACGTCAAGCCGCCTACGAGCGAGCGAATTGATGCCGCATTCAAACTGCGATGGACGCGGGATGGCATGCTGGAATCGTGGACGCGCTTGCGCGCGACGGAGCGTGATGAAGAGGAGCGGATTAGCGAGATGCCCAGTTTTCGCTCGCTGACGGTGGCAGGTGGTGTCAAACCAGGGGCCGTGGTGCTGGCGGAGGCACTGATCGGTGAAGAAAGTCGGCCAGCGGTCGTCACACAGCGATTTGGCAAGGGGCGTTCGGCGGCCATTATGATCGGCGATCTATGGCAGTGGTCGATCAGTCGGCCGGAGGTCGAGCGGGACGATTTGGCGACATTCTGGCGGCAAACGCTGCGCTGGCTTGTCGCCGAGACCCCTCGCAACGCGGACGTAAGCATTGAGGAAAGTGAGCACGGCGACGGCCGTGTCCTCTTAACTGCGACCGTACGCAATGCCGAATTTCAAGCGGATGACGATGCGACCGTTGAATTTCAAGTTACCGATCCAAACGGCGAAACACAGAAGCTAACCGCAGATCCTGGCGATACGGAACCCGGACGCTACGTGGCCGAGTATTGGGCCACGGTCAGCGGCGGCTATCGTGTGTCAACTCGCGTCGTTACGCACGACAACGAGGTTCTATTGCCACGCGATGCCGGGTGGGTGCAGGCGCCGGAAGAACGTGAGTTTCGCGATTTGGCCGTGCAAACGGATTATCTGCGGCAGTTGGCGGAACGCAGCGGTGGTGAATGTGTTACGCCAGATTCCGTCGCTCAGTTTGTCGAAACTCTGCCGACACGTCGCGTGCCTGTTACCGAACCTTGGGTCGCGCCACTTTGGCATCAAGCTTGGGTGTTTGCATGTGCGGTTGGGTGCCTGTGTGCAGAGTGGGGACTGCGTCGCTGGAAAGGATTGAGTTGATGATGGGGGCATCTCGTTGCAACACCAACTGCCGAAGCGTGCTCGTCGCAGTATGCTGCTTGATACTCTTCCTCGCACGCAGGTCTGGTGCGGAAGACGTCGCCGTGCAGCCCGCGACCGTGCGCGGTGAGTTGATTGTGGTGCAGGGCGCGGCTGGTGACGACACGTATGCACAAGTCTTTGCGGATTCGGCTACCGCTTGGCGCAAGCTGGCGGAGCAGGCGTCGCTCAATCTGCACTCCATCGGTCCCGGCACCGGTGCCCCATCAGACCGCGAACAGCTCCAGACGTTGCTAGAGCAATATGTGACGAAAGCTGATGGCACGTCTGATGTGCATGCACAGTCCCCGATTTGTCTCGTGTTGATCGGTCACGGCACATTTAATCTCGGCAAAGCCAAGTTCAATCTGCAGGGACCTGATCTTACGAGTGAAGATCTGTTGAAGTGGCTTGCTGGCATCACTCGACCCGTGGCGATCGTGGATTGCAGTTCGGCAAGTGCTCCGTTTCTGGAGAAGCTGTCGGCGGCGAACCGCGTCATTGTTACGGCGACCCGCGCGGGAACCGAACAGAATTACGCTCGTTTCGGCGAGTACTTGGCTCGAGCAATTGGCGATGAGGCAACCGATTTGGATCACGACGGCGCGGTGTCGATCTTAGAAGCCTTTGTGCGTGCAGCTCATGATACCGAGCAGTTTTATCGCGATGAGTCACGACTAGCAACCGAGCATGCTCTGCTCGACGACAACGGCGACCAGGCCGGCACGCCGGCAGATTTCTTTCGCGGCATTCGCGCCGTGGGCAAAGCCAGTGACGGTCGTAGCGTCGACGGGCTGCGTGCTCACCAATGGCTGTTGCGAACCTTTAGCGAGGAGCCCGTGCTTTCTGACGAGAAACTGACACGTCGCAATGAGTTGGAAACGCAGCTTGAGGCGTTCCGCGAAGAGAAGAAGCGGATGTCGGAAGATGAATACTATGCAGCTCTAGAGCCGCTGCTCGTCGAACTATCGCGGCTCTCAGATTGAGTATCTCCGTTCGCCACCGCCCACGCCGGGCGACAGACGGCGTGGGAACATTCAATATTCAGTATTCGAAATTCAATATTCGATATTCTGTAACACATTACTGGATTGAAGTTGGCTGTCGGGTCTGAGCGTCTTTATGTCATGGCGACTCTGCGTTAAAGACTAAATCGCAGAGAGGCGCGAAGGCGCAGGGACGCGAGGCATTCCGACAATTCGTC
>JAGQPK010000611.1 GCA_020426755.1 Planctomycetales bacterium | reverse complement strand
CTGCACCGCGCCAATTCCCGCCCACACTGTTATCGAAGGCTGGATTGAGCAGCTGAATGGACGGCCCCGGCACGTCGCCGTACGTCGGCCACGGGAAGCCGAGTTGATAGTCGACTTCATCGATCTTGTCCCCAGTGGCAGCCCACAGTTCAATCGTATCGGCATCGTTATTCAACTTGCCAACCCACGGACCGACGGCAGATGAGCCGAACTTGGTGCCGAACATCGTGGGATTTTCGGTAGCCACCAGAAAACCACCCGGCTGAATGATCGAACCATTCGGGAAGATAAAGTCCACCGCGTTACGAATCGACCAACCTGACACGTCGATCGGCACGGTCGAGCGGTTTGTGAGCTCGATGAATTCGACCAGTTCGGTTTTGATGTTCGGATCAACGTGTACTTCGTTGATGACAACCTTCTGCATGTCCTCCAGCGAGACGATTGAGAGCGTGACCGTCGCGGCACTTGAGTTTGCGGCCCCATCATTCGCGCGATACGTGAACGTGTCTGTCCCCATATAACCGGCCTCGGGCTGATAACTCAAGCTCCCGTCTGTGTTGAGAGTCAGCGTACCGTGAGTCGGCCCCGAGACCAGTTCCGCCGTCAGCGTATCGTCTTCAATATCCGTGTCGTTCTGCAGCACGCCTCGAACTGCATTGATGTCGATCGAATTGCCGGCTGTCGTGGCATAGGTGTCATTCACGGCAACGGGCGCATCGTTCACACTGATTACATTGAGTGTCACCGTGGCGATGCCGGAAACGTCGATTCCGTCACTCAATTGATAGCTAAACGAATCCGTTCCGTAGTAATTTGCGTCTGGCCGATACGTAAACGATCCGTCGCTCGAAAGCGTCAAATTTCCATGTTGAACATCCGACTCTAAAGTCACCGTCACCGAGTTATTCTCGGCATCCACGTCGTTGCCGGTCACGCCTTGCGCTAGCGTGCGGGTTAACGTGTCATCCTCAGCAATCTGATACGTGTCGTCGTTGGCGACTGGCGGCGTGTTAACGACGAGCGTTACGTTTGCCGTATTGGAAGTTCCCGTCCCGTCATTAATGTGATACGTGAATGAAGTGACACCCGCGAAGCCTTGTGGATCGTAGGTGAACGAACCGTCAGAATTCAGCGTGAGAGAACCGCTGGGCGGCGCTTGCACAACCTGGGCCTGCAAGGTCGCCAAATCCGGATTCAAATCGTTTGCCAACAGGCCGTCGGCCACTGCGACTGTGTAGGGAGCACCGGCCAGTAGCTTATACTGATCCGGATTGGCGGTCGCCGCATCATACTTGGGCGTGACATTGATGGTGACCGTCGTCGGAGCTGACAACTGAGCGTCACGCGCGGAATACGTGAATGTATCCGTCCCGAAGTAGTTCACGTCCGAGTCATAGATGAATGAGCCATCGGCGGACAGTGCGACCGTGCCATGGGACGTTGGCGTGACGAGCACCGCCGTCAGTGAGTTGTTCTCGGCGTCCGTGTCATTGACCAGAACGCCTTGGCCAGCGCCAACACTGGAAGAAAAGAAGTCGGCGTCCTCAGCGAAGGTGTAAGTGTCCGGATTCGCAACGGGCGGCGTGTTGTTATAGGTTGAGTACAAGCTCGAATAGATTGCGCCAACCTCACCCGCATCAAGCTGACCGTTGTAGATTCGCACCTCGGCAACGTCGCCCGTGTAGCCGACGTTGCCAGAAAGCGTCGAACCGATTTTTAGGTCGAGCTGCGCGCGTGCCAACGTGCTGGCCGCCGTCGTACTCGCCGTTAGTACATTGTCGACATACAGATTGAGCGTGCCGCCACTGCGAGTTAGCGTGGCAATGTGCACGTTGCCATTGTTGTAGTTACCGGCCGCGGAATAGATCGTCTCCGTCGGCTTACCAAGGGCCTCGCCCATGCCGGCAGACAAGTTACCCGCCTGATTGATCGTCAAACCCCAGTCAGCACCAAACCCGGCGGAGTTGCCGTCGACGAGCCCCGAATTCTGATACCAGGGACCAGTCTGCCCGACGAGTGCCTGCGAGTCCGTGGCAAACACGACCACCAGACTGAAGTCATTGGCATTCGTCATCGGACTTGTTGTCGACAACACGCGCATGGCGTCCACGCCGTCGCTCGCGTCAAACCGCACGGCCGCGAGCCCGGAGTAGGCTTCGTGGATCAGCTTGGGTGAACCGAGGTTCGTCGCACTAATCGCAGACGTGCTATCGACCCAATCGGTGACCACCGCTTGATCCGCGACCGTCGCCACCAAATCTTGCGCCCGCCAGTTCGCGACAAGGTCGCCGGCCAATAGCGTACGAGCTTCTAGAACTTCCCACTGAGACCGACGGTTCGCGTTCCGTCGCGATCGTTTTGCCTGGGACCAACTGCGCATGGGTACTCCTCAAGTAGCGATAACGACCGCGACCAACAGGGATCGCGGTCGTTCGAAGATAACTGAATGTGCCTGTGAAGAGGCGATTCGGGGAATCTCGAAGGGAATAGTTACTCGTCACCGTCCGACAACAAATCGATCGCCTTGTCGGCGGTGTCGTTAGTCGCCCAAGCCGCGTCATCGGCGAACACCGATTCAACGGAGGCAGCGACTTCGGTCAGCAAGGGGCGACGCACGTCATCGCCGGACTGAACGGAAATCACATCGACATTAATGTCGTCAACGACGGCGACCGTCGTCTGTTGCGTCGCAGCGGCGGCGTCTTCAACTGCCACTGCCTGGGCTCGAGCGGCCAAGACCGTCTGCGACAGTCCGTTCTGCAACGCGAACGTGAAGTCGCTGGTCGTGAAGTCGCCGTCGCCATCCCAGTCACCGTCAGCCCACGACGAATTGCCGGCGATACCGTCTTCGTATTCACCAACTTGGAACACCAACACCAAGTCGTGCGAATCGAATTTGCCGTCGAGATCGACGTCGCCAAACACGGTGCCAATATCGTTGCGAACCAGAATATCCAGGTCGCTTACATCAACTTTGCTGTCGCCATTCAAGTCGAAGCGCAGGTCAGGCGCTGCAGCGTGCATCTGGCCGATCATCGCGTCGATGTCCGCCACCGTCACTACTCCATCGCCATTCAAGTCGCCACCCACGACGATGCTGGCGGTACCGGGCGACGCGACTGCGCCGGTCCATGAGGTCCCCACATTGCCGTAAGCACCGTTGGAGTTTCGATGAATCGCGTGCGATGCCACTGAACCGTCCGCATTCGTGGGCCAAGGTGCCTGATCGTCGAACAGCACTTCGTCGACTTGCACATACACGGGATCCGCATCCGGCACGTTGTCTGGACGCAACAGCAGGAGCCGATCGTCCGAATTGTTAATCAACCCCGAGTAGCCGCCCATCAGGACCACGCTATCGCCAACACCATACTGAGCCTTAAAGGCGTTCACCTGGTTGATGTTCTCAGGATCGTCCGGATTGAACTTCAACAATACGAGCATCTCGCCGGCCTTCAACGTCGTGCCGACGGGGAAGTCATAATCGACACCGCCACGCAGCCGCCAACCTGACATGTTAATGTCACCGGTCGTCGTATTGCGGAATTCGATGTATTCCAGATCGCTGGTTTCCAAAGTCGGATCGGCTGCGAGCGCCGCGTCGGACTTCGATGGGTTGTAATTGATTTCGCTGATCACTACGGAACCGACCTTGGTCGCCGCGTTGGCCGAACCCAGCGTCGTGGCAGCCAGTGGGGTCAAACGACCGCTGCCGTTGGGCATGCGGCCCAACGAAACCCCATTCTCGGTCGCGCGGAAATGCACGTCGTCAATGAAGTGCGTGATCGTACCGCCTGGCTTGACGTCTTTATCGCCCTTGGTGCCACGTACCAAATAGACGCTGTCGCCATTGGTGCCACTCAGTCCAAAGCCCAACTTGGCATCGTCGAACGTCACATAACCGCCGGCAGCCAACGGAGGTGTATTGGCGGGAATCTG
>JAGQPK010000610.1 GCA_020426755.1 Planctomycetales bacterium | reverse complement strand
ATTCAAAGCGAAATGCAAGGCCAGACTTCGACGGCTTACATTCGCAGCGAGTTCGATTTGCCGGAATCACTGCCCACTTTTAAGTCGCTCGACTTGTCAGTGAATTACGATGACGGCTTCGTCGCGTTCCTTAATGGAACGGAAATCGCGCGCGTCAATGCACCGGACACCTTGGCCTGGGACTCGACCGCAACCGACCAACACGGCGGCATTGAAGCGAATCTGTCCTACGCGAACTTCGCCGACGGCGATGACAAGGACGACTTTACGCTACGCGGTAATTCAAGTTGGAACGGCGATCGACTAATGCTGACGTCGGCCACCGCCAATCAAACCAGCTCCGCCTGGACGACGCAAGCCGTTCCGTTCGGTAGCGACTATTCGTTCACCGCGTCAGCCGTCTTCGACATCCACTCGCCGGGCGGCACCTTTGCTGATCGCGACGGTTTGGGTGGCGAAGGTATGACGTTCGTGCTGCAATCGAACAGCAACAATTTGCTCGGCGGCCCGGCTGGGGCACTGGGCTTGGACAACAGCGGCGCATCATTCGTCGCCGTCGAACTTGATTCTGTCGCGACAGGCTCGTTCGATCCGGATGATTCGAGCGGCAGTCATATCGGTATCGACACCAGCACCGATGGAAACGTCGCCCGCACTAACCTGCCAAGATTCAACGGCAACGGTTTCTTTGCCGGCCAACCGGGCCCCGGTGAAAACCTGATCTACCTGTGGGTTGACTATGTCGGCGAAACTCAACAATTCGATGCCTACATGGCCACCGAGAATGTAAAGCCCGACACCCCCACAGTCTCCGCAACGGTCGATCTATCGCTCATTTTCGGCGAAGACTCGGAACTATTCGTCGGTTTCACGTCGACAACCAGCGACACATTCAACGCTCACGAAGTTTTGGGCATGAACATCATCACCGGCGTGGGCGAACTTGGTCGCACAGCCGAAGAGTTCGACGTGTCCGCGCACGCCAACCTGCTGTTGCCCGGCAAGAACGTGCTGGCAATCCAAGCACTCAACGTCGCAGCCGACGATGAAGACCTGTTGGTAGTCCCCTACTTGTCCGCCGAGCAAATCGAATTGGGCGAACGCGGCTACTTCCTCACACCCTCACCCGACGAAATCAACGGACCGGCCAGCCTCGCGCCGTCCGGCATCGTGACCTTCTCGCACGACAGCGCGATTTACGTGGACCCCTTCGACCTGGAGCTCTTTCCTCCGACGGTCGATTCAGCAATCTACTACACACTCGACGGCTCAATTCCGACCGAAACGTCAACGCCTTACACGACGCCCATTCACATCGACGGTGCCGTGCGTGTGCGAGCGCGTGCAGTGGAGGCCGGTCGCTCGCTCGGCCCAATCAACACTGTCGGCTTCTCGCAAATGGGTCCCGCGTTGACTCAGTTCGAAAACGGAGCGGAATTCAGCTCGAACTTGCCAATCATCGTCTTCGAAACGTTTGGCAAAGATCCGCATCGTCAATCGGGTCGCCGCTTGGAAACCAGCGTCTCATACTTCATTGATCCAGGGGCCGACGGTGTCGCCCGCCTGACGGACACCCCCGAGTACACCGGCCGTGCCGGTTTACGTATTCGCGGTCAAAGTTCCGAAGGCTGGGAGAAGAAGCAGTATGCCGTCGAGATCTGGGCCGAAGGCGCCGACGACTCGAAAGCCATCAACTCCTACGAAGCACCGGACAAGAACGTGTCAATCTTCGGCCTGCCCGCCGATTCCGACTGGGTGCTCAATGGACCCTACTCCGACAAGACTCAATTGAACAACTTCCTGACATTCAATTGGTACAACGAGATCGGACTCTACGCGCCCCGTGCCCGATTGGTCGAGTTGTTCGTCAATCGTAATGCAAGTCAGCTTGATTTTGCCGAAGACTATCGCGGCACCTACGTGTTGCTCGAAAAAATCAAGCTCGACCAGAACCGCGTCGACATCACGCCCATGGAACCGGGCGATAACGCCGAACCCGAAATCACGGGCGGTTACATCTGGAAAAAGGATAAGGCAGGTGCCGGCGACCGTCCGTTCCGTACCAACAGCGGTCAAGAACTGCGCATGGTTGAACCGCAGGATCCGGTCAGCCGCACGGACATTCGCCCAGGTGAGATCACACCCGAACAGAAGGATTGGCTTCAGAATCACTTGAATGAGTTCGAAGCCGCACTGTACGGCGAGAACTTTGCGGATCCAAAGGTCGGATACGCCAAGTACATCGATGTCGACTCGTGGGTCGATACCTGGCTGATGGTCGAGATGACCAAGAACATCGACGGCTTCCGCCTGAGCACGTACTACAACATGGATCGGGGCGGAAAGATCAAGCAAGGTCCGGCGTGGGACTACAACTTGTCACTCGGTAACGGCAACTATCTCAAGGGAGCTTATCCGACTGGCTGGTACAAGGATGGACTCGGCTCGATCGACTATCCCTACTGGCAGCGATTGTTCGAGGATCCCAACTTCTCGCAAAAGGTCGCTGATCGCTGGAACGAGTTGCGAGCGGATCTCTTCTCAACCGAAAACATGCTCGCGGATATCGACGCCGCGGTGAATGCACTTTCCAACGGCAATCCCAATTTGTCGAAGCCGGCGGAAGGTGAACCCTCGAATCCGATTTCCCGCAACTACGATCGTTGGACGAAAACCAGCTATGGCGAAGCGGTCTACCAATGGCCCAACTGCTTCTTCGGTGTCGATGACTGCCCGCCGTCTCCGTTGCCTACTGAAATGTCGCCCAATGGCCGACCCAACAGCTACGACGACTACATCTATATCATGAAGTGGTTCCTCACGAACCGACTGGAATGGATGGACTCGCAGTTCGCGCCGCCGTTGAGCGTCACGCCGCCAAGCGGCCAGGTGGACGCGGGTACGCAAGTAACGATCGCCGGCCCCGCTGGCTATGACGTCTTCTACACACTCGATGGCAGTGACCCACGACAAACCGTCATCATTTCCGAAGAGACAGAATTGTTAAGCGGCGGGTCCAACGCCACGATTCTCGTGCCCACCAATGGCGACCTCTTCGACCAATGCGACGATGGACTGCGACTCGCGGCCCCTGACGCCTGCTTCATGAACCCAGCCTATGTGGAAGGGAGCAATGGTGAGGGCGCATGGACCAATGTGACCTTGCCCATCGGTTACGACACCGAAACCACCTACGACGCTCTGATCGCAACCGACGTCGGCGCGAGCATGCAGAATGTCAACTCGTCCGTCTACATCCGCATCCCATTTAGCGTCACGAGCGCACAGAAGAGTGACGCGGCGACGATGAGACTCAGTGCTCGTTACGACGACGGTTTCTCCGCCTATCTCTGGTTCAGTGGCTTGAAGACACCCGCCGGCATCGCCAGCGATAATGCCGGCGTCCCCGGCGGCCTGCCCATCAAGACATTGAGTTACGACTTGAGTGCATCCGCCACGCATCCGGATGAGGAGGCGGTGAACTTTGTCGACTTCGACATCTCCAATTCCATTAAGTACCTGATTCCGGATACCACGAACTACCTCGTAATCCAAGCGTTGAACGACTCGGTCGACAGCACGGACTTCCTCGCCGACTTCAAGCTGACGATTACCACCGAGCGTACGGAAGTTTCGCCCAGTGTGCAGCACTACGAAGGTCCGATCACGGTCGACCGCAACAGTATCATTCTGGCTCGCGGTTTTGACGCCGGCAGCAACAAGTGGACATCGCCGCAACGACTGACTTATATCGTCGACGCCCCCAGCGTGGCGATCACGGAAATCAATTACAACCCCGTTGATCCAACAACCGCAGAACTCGCGGCCATTGCCGGCTTGACGGCCGATGACTTTGAGTTCGTCGAGATCAAGAATGTGGGATCACAGGACGCGAACCTGCTGGGCACGAACTTCGACGGTTTCACGACAACGCTCGGTAGCGA
>JAGQPK010000060.1 GCA_020426755.1 Planctomycetales bacterium | reverse complement strand
CGAGGTGCTGAACGTTGAAAAGTTTCCCACGGCGACATTCGTCATCGATTCAGCACTGGAAATGCCTGTCACTTCAGTCGATGGACACTCGCAATATGAACTGGTTGGCAAATTCACGTTGCATGGTGTCAACCGTCCATTAAAGATGGTAGCGCAGGTGGTGGAAGAACAAAACGGCTTTCACCATGTGCGCACCGGCTTCACCTTGCTGCAAACTGACTTCGGCATCAAGCCATTCAGCAAGGCCTTCGGCGCTGTCGGTGTGACGGATGAACTGAAGATTTATGGCGATGCGTGGGTTCGCAAAACGCCGGCGCCGCGGCAAGGTCGACGACAACGAGCTCTGGATTCCTCACGATGATCACCTGTGCGACGGTCAAGAAGCAAGTTATTCGCAAGCACTACGACCACACGTCGTTCTTCTATCGACTGTTGTGGGGGCAGCATATTCACCATGGTCTGTGGGAAGGTGAAGAGTCGCCGCGACGCGCACAGTTGAATTTGACTCGCACAGTTGCCAACGCAGCGAACATACCGCAAGGTGCGAGAGTACTCGACGTAGGCTGCGGCCTGGGAGGATCGTCGATCTATTTGGCGAAACAGCGCGAGTGCCAAGTTACCGGCATCACGCTTAGCCCCGTGCAGCGACGATGGGCTGGTTTGTCGTCGCGTTGGCATCGCGTCTCACACGCTACCGAATTTCGCTGTCAGGATGCCGAGTCGGTGGAGTTCGCGCCCGACACATTCGATGTGGTGTGGAGCATCGAATGCACTGAGCATCTGTTCGATAAGGCCACTTTTTTTCGGAACGCAGCGCGTTGGCTGCGCCCTGGAGGGAAGTTGGCGATCTGCGCTTGGCTGGCCAATGAAGTACCAACGGAAAGTCAATCACGCCAAGTGTACGACGTATGCGAAGGATTCTTTTGTCCTTCGCTCGGCTCGCGCGCGGACTACATCGGTTGGATTGAATCCGCAGGGCTACAGATGCGATTCGATTTCGACTGGAGCGACCGCGTCGCGCGAACGTGGGACATTTGTTTGCGCCGAGCAACCGCGACGGGCATGCCTTGGCTCGCCCATTGCTTCGACAGTGATATGGTGATGTTCGTGCAGCGCTTTCGCACGATGATCGACGCTTATCGTACAGGCGCAATGAAGTACGGCTGTTTCATTGCGGAGTGCGCGGCCGCCTAGCAAGTTTTGGACACACGTTGCCACGCCGGTTGGAGCCGGTGCAAGTGTGCATACACCAGCCACCATTGATGAGCGATGGGGAAGTGAAGGAGCGCCACGGATGGCGGACACCGTCTATTGTGACGAACGATTGTCATCGCTGCCGATTGACGCGGTAGCGCCGACGCATGTTGTATCACCCGTTGTACGACGTGCCGTGGGGGTGCTGGTCGGCCTGGGGACGCAATTGATCTTCATGGCGACGGTGGTTTGGTTGTTCCGCTTCTTGCAGGGCACATGGCCTCGTGCGTCCGGCTCCACGCTACGCTCCTGTCTGTTGATTGACTCGCTGTTATGTCTGCAATTCGCGCTACCGCATAGCGCGCTTCTGCACCCTGTGACCCAACGAACGCTCAAGCCCAGGATTGGCCGCGCATTCTACGGCTGCTTCTTCTGCTGCATCACCTGTCTAAATCTCTGGGTTGTCTTTGTCGGATGGCAATCAAGTGACATCGTGCTGATCGACCTCCATGGTCTCGCTAAGCAAGTCGTCGTGTGTTTGTTCGGTGCGTCATGGGCCGCGTTGTTTTACAGTTTGTCACTTAACGGTTTAGGTTACCAAACCGGCTGGACGCCGTTCTGGCACTGGTTGTGCCGTCGCCCGGAACCGCGGCGAGAGTTTCGCGAACGCGGCGCCTACCGCTGGTTTCGCCATCCGATCTATCTGAGTTTTCTCGGCTTGCTGTGGTTCACGCCGCGTGTGACTTTGGACCGAGCGCTGCTGATTGCCATCTGGTCCGTCTACATTTATATGGGTAGCATCCTCAAAGATCGTCGCTTGAGCTTCTATCTCGGAGCGATGTACCGCGAGTATGCTGCACGAGTGCCTGGCTATCCAGGCCTAACGCGTGGTCCGCTGGGCCGACTTCCTGACATGGACACTCGCCGATGACGAAGCGCTCCAAAAATCTGCCATTGAGCCAACGCCGCTTCTTGTTGGCATTGATCTATGCTGCCATCGCTCTACCATGGATTGTTCGCGGTGCCGTAAACTCGATGGGATCGACTGCCAATTCACCGCTGGATTGGGTCTCGTCGTCCTTCGGTGCACGGCACGCCTATGACGAGTTCTGCCAAGCGTTCGGACAGGGCGATGTAATCGTTGCCAGTTGGGACGGTTGCGTCTTGGGCGACGAACGTGTCAATCGTTTGGTCGATGCGTTGAGAGATGCGAAGCCGTTCAAAGATCGGCAGGGCGTCAACTATTTCGAGTCAGTGACGAGTGGTTGGGAATCGTACCGAGCATTAACCACAGCGCCGCTCGATCTGAGTCCCGATGAAGCACGCAAGCGATTGCGAGGGGTGTTGGTCGGCGGCGATGGCGAGACCACTTGCATTGTGATCACGCTTCGTCCCGACGCTAACCAGCATCGCAAGTATCTGGTGGAGAAACTGTCCGATGCCGCGGAACATTTTTGTGGCATCACGCGCGACCAATTGCATCTGGCCGGCCCCGTTATTGATGGCTTAGCCGTTGACATCGCGAGTCGCACGACGCTGGATCACCTCGCTGTGCCCTCGGCGATTGTTGTCTTCGCGGTTTGTCATCTGGCGCTCCGATCTCTGCGAGCCGCGGCGCTCGTGTTCGCAGTGTCCCTGTATGCTCAGGGCGTCACACTGGCGTTGATTCACTACGCCGGCCGCGAGATGAGTGCGTTATTGATTGTGATGCCGCCGCTGATTCAAGTGCTGGCCGTTGCCGGTGGTATCCATTTGATGAACTACTACATCGATGGATATGAAAAGAGCAAGGTTGACAACCCGGCCGCGCATGCGCTGCGAGCCGGTTGGTTGCCTTGCGTGTTGTCCGCCAGTACGACGGCAATTGGGTTGGGCTCACTAGCCGTCAGCCAACTGTCGCCGATTCGCGACTTCGGTATGTTCGCTGCCTTTGGTGTGTTGTTTACCACTGGCGTGTTGTTGTTCGTAATTCCCGGTGCATTGTCTATCTGGAAGTGGGAACCGCCACGCCGCCTTACGCGAACCACGAATAACGGATACTTGCGGCGTATCCAGTGGGATCGCTTGGAGGCGTGGATTGCCGATCAACAGTTCGCCATTCTTGGCGTCGCGTTCATGATCGTCCTGTATTCCGCTGGGGGTATTCTGTCACTGAATGCTTCGGTACGCATCGAAACACTGTTTGGCAGCGACAGCCGAATTCTGCAAGACTACGCGTGGTTTGAGCGGCACCTGGGGCCGTTAGTTCCAATCGAGGTCGTGGTGCGCTTCGATGAAAGCTGTCCATTGTCGCTGCGCGAGCGACTGCGCGTAATGCAAACGCTTGAAGAGACGGTGGCACGTCATCACGATCCGTCGCAAGTAGCCGAAGCTACCGAAAAGACAGACTCGCAGCAACGCACCTATGCGGGCAAGCCGGCGGCGATCATGTCGGCGCTGACTTTCTTGCCGGAGTTTCCCGAGCCGACGTACGACGCACTTACCGATCCACAATTACGGCGAGAACTGGCGACGCGCTACGCTGTTGATGTCGAGACGCAGTTAATGGCGTTGCTACCTCAATTCGCTCGGCTTGGCTACTTGCACGAAGTGAACAAGCAACAGTTGTGGCGGCTGACGGCCTACGTCGGCAGCCTGGAACGCATCGACTATGGCCAGTATCTGAAAGAACTCAAGGCGGCGATCGCACCCCTATTTGATGACTCTTCCCAATTGTCGCTCATTGCATCGAAAGGCGTTGCGGCCAATCATGTGTCGGTGCAATTCACTGGAATCATGCCATTGGTTCACGAGATACAGCGGCAGTTGCTAGATGATCTGTTTCAGAGTTTCCTGTCAGCGTTCGCTGTAATTACGTTGATCATGATCTTACTTCAGGGTGGTGTCATCGCTGGCTTGATCTCGATGGTGCCCAATGTATTTCCCACGCTACTACTGTTCGGCACAATGGGGTGGCTTGGCCATGACATGGACATCGGGAGTGTCATGACTGCCAGTATCGCGCTTGGGATCGCGGTCGACGATACGCTGCACTTTCTGACCTTCTTCCGCCGCGGTTTGCAACAAGGGTTGACGCGTCGAGAGTCGGTGCGATTTGCCTACGTACATTGCGGTCGCGCGATGATTCAATCAACGATCATTTTAGCGCTAGGTGTTTCGGTGTTCGGTTTGAGCGACTTTCTGCCGACCTGCCGGTTTGCTTGGATGATGAGCGCGTCGCTGTCAGCAGCGCTACTCGGGGACCTCATCATTTTGCCGGCCTTGTTGATTAGCCCGTTCGGCGGATTCTTTGTTGAGTATGCTGGCGACGGAGAGGAAAAGGATGACGCACACACGGTGTCGATCCCGTTCAGCCCGACATCGGTGTCGACGGTTAGTAAGTCACTCCGTGTGCCCCGTCGATCACTTCAACAACAAGGCCTCGATAGCGAGACCGGGGCCGAAGGCGAGGACGACGCAGGGGAGAGCAGCGTTCGCTTTCCGCAAGCGTTCCAGGATGAAGACTACGGTCGGTGACGACATGTTGCCGTAGTCTCTCAAGGTTTCTGTCGAGGGTGCCAACTGGGCGTCAGTCAGAGCCAGAGCTCGCTGGCACGCCGTAAGGATGCGCGGTCCTCCCGGATGGATTGCCCACGAGGCGATGGACGCACGACTCATTCCGTTGCGAGACAGCCAGCCGTCCAACCACACGGACAATTCGCGACGAATGATATCAGGCACCGTCGGCGAAAGTGTCATTTCAAAGCCATTGTCCGCAATGCGCCATGTCATGAGCAACTCGGTATCGTCCAGTACTTTTGATCCATTGGCGAACACACGCCATGGTTCTGATTCACCGTAGCCGCCAACGACCGCCGCGGCACCGTCGGCAAATAATGAGTTGGATACGATTCGATCCGCCTCCCAACCGTACTGGTGATGAAGACTGCACAGTTCGACGGCAACCATCAGCACGTGCGAGTCACGCTGCGCGTCGCACATCGCCTGAGCAACTCGCAGTCCGTTGATCGCGCCATGGCAGCCCATGAAGCCGATTTGCGTGCGGCCAACTTCCGCAGACAATCCCAGTCGCTTGATCAGTGCCAGGTCGATGCCGGGCGAGTGAAAGCCACTGCACGTCACCGTAATGAGTTGTGAGATCTGGGACGCATCGAGTGTTGATGTCAGCAACGCTCGTTGTGCTGCCGAGCAGGCCAGGTCGCCGGCATGTTTGGCATATGCATTCATGCGAAGCTGTGTCGTGGGTCCACGATCCTCTGGGCCGTGAGCAGGTGGATAGAAGCTCTGCTGCGCCGACGATCCGTCTGTTGAAGATTCCAGCAACACACTGTGTCGCACCTTCACACCGCTGCGGCGATATAACGCGGGCAATAGTCGCATGTGCGATTCTTCGGCCGCGTTGAACTGAGTCGCCATCAATGCGGCGTCATCTTGCTCGACAAAGCATCGAGGAGTCGCGGTGCCAATACCTTGAATCTGAAAACTCATGAATCACGCCGCAGAAGACGAGAAGTGCCGAACGAGCGAACGGGTCAACGGTGGACAAGCGGCCAAGGTCGCCAGACTCAAGCGGACAGCCCACGGTCTTGATAATAGGTGAGCGATCAAGCGACAAGCTTGTTGCCGTTTCGCTAATGTCAGTTTCAATTGTTCACAACAGCGCTGTTCCAGCGCTGGCGTCCATGCCTGTAGGCCGCGATCCACCCAATCTGCAGCGATGATTGCAGAGTCGATGGCCCACCCCATCCCTTCGCCCGTGAACGGCTCGACATAACCTGCGGCGTCACCAATCGCGATTAAGCGGTGACCTACCGGATGCTCGCAATGTCGAGTCAACGGCGCGGTTCCTCGCCAAGCTAACTCAGCGGCCTCTGGCATATCCAAGCCGACGGATCGTAGCGTACCGCGAACCCACATCTCAGCGCCATATGTTCGTAGCGCGGTCGGTGTGGCCGCGGCGGCCAAGTTGAGTGATCCGTCTGTCAGCCGCACCGCACCCACGTATCCATCGCGTCCAATGGCCATCGTCAAGGCGTGCGGTGCAAACCGGCTGGACATTTCGGTGCAAACTGCATCCGTGGTGCGAATTCTGGCTCCAAGCCCAATACGGCTAGTTGCGCGCACGACTTGCGATAGCTCGCTGTCCGCGAAAGTGCCGTGATGAGTAAGTCCGCAGGCGGCGACCACGATCCGGCTCTCGATGGCGACCGGTAGCGGCGAAGGCTGCCCGCTGGGCTGATCGTGCGTCGTCAGTAGCTCAACGGTACGCAGAACATGCCGTTGCGGATCGGGCACGACACGAACTCGCACACCAGATAGAAACTGAGCGCCGTGCTCGACTGCCAAGCTAACGAGTTGCGCATCGAACACATCTCGCGCGATGGCACACATGTCTTCCAGGCAAACATCGACGTGATGCAGCGCGTGGCGTAGGTGCAAACGTTGCAGTTCGACTGGTTGCGCCTGCCGCAGTGCTCGATCCAAACCGCAAGCAGCCAATTGCAACTGCCCGCGTCGATTCAAGCAGCCGCCGCAAACTTTGTCACGTGGAAATGTCTGCCGATCGAGCAGTATCACTCGTCGACCACGCGTCGCCATGAGTGCCGCCAACGTGGCGCCTGCCGGACCGGCGCCGATGATCGCTACATCCCAGGGCTCGGGCCGCGAGTCAAGTTCGCGCAATCGATCTGCGGCATCAATCATGAGCCGCGCGTCCAGGACATGAGGAATCTTTGAGGCCAAAAGCGTACGAACGATACCTGGTCCATGCCTGCGGACTTGGCCAAGCAGCGTACTTCGTCTTCCGTCCAAGCTGCCCGGACTGACAATGGACCATCCACATGGACGATCGGTGAACGGCTGAGAATACGTGTGCCAAGATAAGCGAGGACATAACCTAGGCGAGTGCGACGCAAGTCATTGACGAGCACAAGTCGACGCGCGGCCATCATTCGTTGTAGAAGCGACACGGCGTCGGCTTCGTCCAGATGGTGCAAGAACAAGGAGCACATAACTACATCGTAGTCGTCAGGTAGAGGATTTTGCAATGCGTCGGCCACAAAGAAGCGAGCGCTGGATTGCTCGCCTGCTGCCGATCGTTGAGCGATTTGCACTGCTGTGCTGCTGATGTCGCAGCCGTCAACCTGGATTGGATGTGAGCTGCGTGCAGCCAGTTGGTTGAGTGCCAAGACTGTGTCACCGCCACCACAGGCGACGTCGAGCACTCGCAGAGGCAATGTCTGCCCATCGTGATCCCGGCGTTTTGCGTTTAGTTCCGTTAGCAAACGCGACCAGATTGCGGGTACCGTTCGGCTCCACGCATTGATGCGCCGCAAGCCTCGCAGCGCCAACAAATGCTTGGCAGGGTCCAGACCGGGTTGATCCATGAGCTCCGGTTGACGATCGCGAACTCGCAGATCCAAGCCCATTCGAAGCGTCTCGCGGCACGGGATCAGGCAGAAAAAAAATCGCCCCTCTCATCCCGCCGACAAGTCGACGGGAGAGAGGGGACTTTTGTGACCAGCTTCGCAGAAGCGTCGGCTGGCGATGAAAATCAAAAAGTTCCACCTGCGGCACAACCGCTCCGGCCATCCATGACCGAGCGCTGTCGCACCATGCTACGCGTTGCGGAAGCAGCTTCGCGGTTAACCGTGAGTGGCTCGCAACACTAACCTCTTTCGTCGCGTCAGGGCGCGCACATCCAATACCGCTCAGAGTTTCAGATAATTCGGCGTGATAGCATGGTGATCGAACCGCGCTGACCCGCAGGCTTTGACACACGCCTGGAGTTTTTCGCTCTGTAGTTCGCCGTGCGTTTAGTTGGCCGCAACGCGTTAGCGTCGGTTCTGTCCTGGCGCTGAGATTGATTTCGGAATGCTGATTTCGGATTTTTGATTGGGGAAGGGAAAGAACGCTCGCTTCTGAACTTCATCATTCAAAAATCAACAATCATCATTCCTAAATCGCCACGAGAACCGCGGCTGGCGCCTTTCGGCGAACTGAGTACGCGGCAGTTGACTTTGTCGTTTAGTAAGGTTCTAGCCCGCTGCAGCGGCAGGCAAATACCTGGCGGGTGATTGAGTCGAAAACATCCTACAGGTCGTTACACTTGCGGCCACATGGCTGACATGGATGTCGGAACTAGCCAGGAAGCAATAGAATGCTGACACGCTTAATTGGTCGCAAAACGCTAGCAGCCTGCGCGGGGTTGCTGGCACTTTCGATGTCGAGCGCTGCTCGCGCACAGGATGACGTTGCGCCGTTGCCTTCCTTGGCGTCGCCGGAAATTGGATCGTCGGCGTACGACGTGTTGCTCGATCGACTACAAGCAACCGAGGCGCGCGTCCGACAGCTTGAAGAAGAGAAGCAATCGCCGGTTGTCTGGCCGACGGGCGATGATGAAATTATCAAGCGACTGACTCGCGTCGAGCAAACCGTAAAGAGCGAGAAGAAGTTCCCGACCGCGCGGCTTACAGGTTTCGCTCATCTGGATGGCGGCTGGCACAACCAAGACTTAGTCAATCGGGCCAACCTGGGTGACATTCAAGATGGACTCGGCTTTCGTCGCGCTCGTCTGCAAGCGGTTGGCAATCTGACGGATGACGTGAAGTACTCAGTGGAGATGGACTTCGCAACGGCAGGTCGACCTAGCTTCATGGATGTTTGGGCTGAGCAAACGAATTTGCCGCTGCTGGGCAACTTGCGCATCGGACATTTTCGGCAAGCGACGACGATGGATGCACTGACAAGTGTGCGTCAGCTTGAGTTTTTGGAACGTTCGACACCCTTTCAGGCCTTCGATCCATTCCGCCGCCTTGGCATCATGGCGTACGACAAGTCCGACGACGGTATGTGGTCATGGGCGTACAGTGGTTACAAGACGGGCGCATTCAATAATGCACCGCTCGGTGACACACGATTCGCAACCGACTACGGTGACAATGGCGGTTACTCGTTCGCCACGCGACTCACTCACTTGCTCTACTACGACAAATGCACCGACGGTGGTTACCTGTTACATATTGGCGGCCACTACAACTACAGTCGGACGACGGCCAGCCTCAACAACCCGGTTCCCTTCTATCAGTCAACAGTGATCCCCGAGTTCTTCATTGGCGATCCGGCTGGCGGTGGTCTGACCGCAAACGATGAACCGGCGTTTCTCAATACGGGGCGACTGGCAGCTCGCGATTTTCACTTCTTTGGTTTTCAGTTAGCCGCACAAGATGGGCCAGCTCACATCCAAGCAGAGTACATGGGAACCAGCGTCAATCAGATCGGCAACCGTGCCGTTTACTATGACGGTGCCTACGTGCAAGCGGGCTATTTCCTGACCGGCGAACATCGCACTTATAACCAAATGTTTGGTGTGTTCGATAAGGTCACGCCGCACGAAAACTTCTTCGGCAGTGGACGACGCGGACATTTGTGTGGCCTGGGCGCGTGGGAAGTCACCGGACGCTGGAGCTACGTGAACTTGCAGGATTCCGATGCAGTGGCAATCGCCGTCGCAGCGGGCCCACCGCCGACACCAAACGCGGGCCGCATGCATGAGACCACCGTTGGGGTCAATTGGTACTGGAATCCCAATACGAAGCTGCAGTTGTGCTGGATGCATTGCTTCCTGGACACCGTCAACTTTGGCGACAGTGACTGCGACATCTTCGCCGGGCGATTTGCGTTCGAGTTCTAATCGCCCAGAACCGCCCAGTCCTCCGTGAGGCGAGCCATCTTATCGGTGGAGTGAAAGAACCGCCCGCCGACGCGAATCTCAATCTCGACCTGCAAAGACCTGCCCTGCGACTGCAAGATGTTGCATGGCGATGCGACGACTCTTGCAGATCGCGTATGCCTGGTCGCTCCTGCGACGATCGCGACACGTCGGTAAGTCGAACAGCGAGTTTGGTTAGCAGGCACCCAATGACTTGGGTATCTGATCGCTGGTTGCCCGCCAAACAACTGGGGCTGTGGCGATCGGACGACAAACTGTTGCTGTGACCGGTCCGCTTACGAGTGCCGCGTGTCGCTGATGGAAACTGGCCGGCCACATTCTTGAGTTCTTGGCATCGGAAGTGCTTAACGCGAGTCTTGCGCGAAGGAAGCTTGTCAGCAGTTTCCCGCAATCGGTTTGTCTGGGGCAAGTTGGTTCAGTCGACTTCGATAAGAACTGGCTCCGTAGATTGTGTCGCCGCAGCCAATTGTCCCATTAGCAATTCCCATCCATCCGGGTGGCACTCGAGCGAAAACTGCCGTGCAATCAACTACATCGTCACCGGGCGCGCCGACAACTGATCACGACGACCTGGAAGAGCTGAAGCACAAGTTGGAACATGCGGCGCATCTATTGCCATCGCAGGGGCCGATCACTGTTTTCGTGCACCACAACACATTGCACGCTTACGAATCGATTAGCTTTTTCGAAGCGGCTCGCATCGGGGCGGAGCGATTTCAGTGTGAGACCTACTTTCCCGAATCGCGTTATCGCCAGGAAATGTCGCGTGGCCGGATTTCGATGGAGGACATCACGGCCGTCTTGCGCGACGAGTTGGGGACTGACGAGAACACGCAGATTGCCAACCTAACCACGCGTCAAGAACTGCGTCAGACGATGATGCAGTATCCATTGCGAGTTGGCCCGACGGCGGAATTGCGCTGGGTGATTGCCGAAACGGATGCCCTGCGGACGTTTCGCGACGACGTTCCATCGGCGGTCTGCGAACGCTTGGTGAAGGAGACGCGTCGTTGGGTGATGCGAGATCTGCGGGGCCCGGGTGACAGTCGGCTGCCAGCGCGGATGGCGGGCGACGGGGCGTTGCAAGAAATCGTGAACCATCTGATGGCGCAGTTCGGCGGGGCGCACATCGAAACGTGGAGTGAGGACACCTGGACGGCATTCTCACTGCATCTGCTGTGGGGGATCTGTGGGCAGCGTGTTGATCGACTGAATTTGCCGCCCGAGCAGATTCCGCTGCGACTTCGTCCCCGCGACGTGCTGCTTGAGCCTTCGGGCGTGGACGCAGATGAGCTGGTTAACGAGATACTCATCCCCTTTTGTTCCGTGTTCATGGACCAGGGCATCGGTCAGTGGCAGCTTCCCAATCGCGAACAAGGCTTCTTCCGATCCTTCATTCACTTGTACGGCCATGCCTGCGAACCGAAGGACGAGTGGCTGGACGGCCTGCGCGACTCGCTGCTCCGGCTGGAACGCTCGGGCGCCACTCCGCTGGAATCGATTCGCGCATCGCTCCAGTTGTTTGCGATTGCGCCGGCTGACGAAGACGAGTTTATTCAAGCCACTTTGTTGTCACTTCGTGGCTTTGCCGGCATGATCTGGCAACTTGAGTCGCGTGCGGATCGTGTTGCGAGACCGATTTCGTCCGGTGCGTTGGTTGAGTTTTTGGCAATACGTCTAATCTTGGATGCCTGTGCCGCGCGGTTCGTTGCCAAGCAGGCGTTCGGTTATGAAGGCGCGTTGTCGGAACTGCGTTCGTTTATGGCGGCCAAGTACCCGCCGCCGGAAGTACGGCGCGATGATCAGTTGGCGTTCTTAGTTTTTCAACTTGCCCAACTAATGGCCTGGACGCCCGAGTCTCTGCATCGGTTGGCGGATAGTGATTGGCAAAAACTGACGGATGAGATCGATGCATTTTCGGACATGGAGCGCCGACGCATTTTTCAGCAGGCCTACGAACGTCAGTATCGTATGCAGACTTTGGACGCTGTGGCAGTGCAAGCCGAGTTGGCCAAGCAGCAGCGTCCGTCGCAGATTGAACAACTGACGGCCGGGCATCGTACTCCCGTCTTCCAAGTCATCACGTGTATTGACGATCGGGAAGAGTCGTTCCGCCGTTATGTCGAGGAAACTGAGCCGCGTGCTGAGACGTTTGGCGCGGCGGGATTTTTTGCTTCGGCCATGTATTATCGAGGTAACGCGGAAGCGCATTATGTGCCGCTGTGTCCGATCATCATTCGGCCCAATCATTATGTGCAGGAATCGGTGTCCTTCTCGTTTGAAGATGCCGAGCGTTTACGGCGTCGCCTGCGTCGCGTGCTGGGGCGGGCAACTTATCGGATGCACGCTGGCAGTCGAACCGTAATCGGCGGTTTTATGGCGGGCATCTTCGGATCGCTGGCTACGCTGCCGCTGGTGATGCGAATTCTCGCGCCCCGGATTACGGCCCAGATTCGTCGCACGTTTGGCACGTTCGTTCGCACGCCCGTGATCACACAGTTGCAGATCGAACGGAGCGTGGATCCGCCGGGCCCCGAAGACGGTCACATTGGCTTTTCCGTGGAAGAGATGGCGGGCATCGTCGAGCGATTGCTACGTGACATCGGCCTAACATCGCATCTTTCACGACTTGTACTCATGTGTGGACACGGCTCGTCGAGTCTCAACAATCCGCATGAATCTGCGTACAACTGTGGTGCATGTGCAGGAGCACGTGGCGGCCCGAACGCGCGGGCCTTCGCTCAGATGGCCAACGATCCTCGAGTTCGTGCTGTCTTGGCGGAACGTGATTTCGTGATACCCGCCGAGACCGTGTTCATCGGTTCCTATCACAACACGTGTGATGACAGCTTGACGTACTACGATCTGGATCGCATTCCTGTCTCGCACAAGCCGGACCTTGAACATCTCCTGCGCGTGATGGACGAGGTGCGAGCGCGCAACGCTCATGAACGGGCACGTCGGTTCGAATC
>JAGQPK010000609.1 GCA_020426755.1 Planctomycetales bacterium | reverse complement strand
CTCCCGCACTGAACGCGACATTACAGTGGAGAGCCAATTACGGGAGGGGGAACAATTCGCGTCATGGAAGGTGATAGCAGATTTGTGTGGCACGAAGGGGGAACGCCGCACTTCGCGATGGAGACTTGCGCGCAGGACTGAACCGACGTTAACGCGTTACGGCGAACTTGCAGTGTATCGTTCGCCGGTACTAGCGCTCGTTCGCCCCTACGCGAACACGTCGTCATCTCCATCATCATCCAAGCCGTCGATCAATGCGGCGATGTCGGAATCGCTGAATAGCGACTCTGTCGCTGCAATTGCCGCCACTTGAGCGTCGGCACCGGAGTCGTATTCACCTTGTTGCAATGCGAACGTCAGATCCGCTGTCGTGAAGTCGCCATCCAAATTGAAATCGCCTTCGCGATACAACGAGTTACCGGCGACTGCGTCTTCGAACTTGCCAGCGACGAATAGCAACACCAAGTCGTGAGAATCGAAGCGTCCATCCAGATTCACGTCACCGATCTTGCTACCTAAAACATTCTGCACCAAGAACGTCAGATCCCCCGTGTCGACCACACCATTGCCGGTCAGATCGCCACTCAGGTCGCCAGTACGAACGCTGGCCTGCAGATGATCGATATCCGCCATATCCACACGCTTGTCGCCCGTGAGATCACCGACCACGATGCCACCGTAGACACCCGGATCGGCCACGGCAGCGGTCCACGAGTTCGGATCGTTACCATAGGAACTGGCGGTTAGACGCTGCAGTGACAAGCCACCAGTTGCAGCGCCGGTCGGCCAGGGTGCGATGTTGTCGTAACGGACTTCGTCTTCCACCAAACGTGGAATCGTCGGATCGTCGACAGCCACCGGTGCTCCCGGTCGAACCAACCGCACTCCTTCGCCATCGTCGCTAAGTTGCCCGGCGTAGCCGCCAACCAAGGTCACGCCGACACCTAAGCCATAGTGTGCACGAAACGCAGCCACTCGGTTCGCGTTGGCGGGATTCGTGGGATTGAAGGGCACCACCAACAGCGTCTGCCCTTGATCCAACTCAGCGGTCGAGTCGAAGTCGTAGTCGACGCCCAAACGTACGCGCCATTCGTTGAGCGACACCTTCTCGCCCGGATTATAGATCTCGATGAACTCAAGATCATTTCGCGCGAGGTTGGGGTCGATGGCCAAAGCAGCAGCAGACGGCTCCGACGGAGCATACATGACTTCCGTGATCGTCAGCGGGCCGACTCGAGGCGGACTGTTGGTGCTCGATAGGGTTGGGCTGAGCATTGGGTAGAGATAACTTGCGGCGCTGGATACGCGTCCTAACGTTTCTCCAGGCGCGGCTGCGTCGAAGCTGACAAAGTCAACAAAGTGCGTCAGCTTCGAGCCATCCCCCATAGTCAGATAGACCTCATCACCATCGACACCGTTCAGCGCGAAGCCCGTTCCGCCAGCGTTGAACTGATCTTCGGTAATCGTTAGATAGTTGCGTCCGGCAATTGAGGCATTCGGCAGCGCGTACTGGGCCAACGAATCGACCGACGCTGCGGAATCGCTCAAGTACAGGTTCTGCAGCACCTCGCGCGTGGTGGACGTGTTGAACAATTCAATCGAGTCGGTTTGCGGCGCGACGGACCGCGAAAGCACCTCGTTAATGACGATGCTGGAAATCGGTCCGCTGCCGACAGTGCCTGGAGATCCACCGATCTCGCTACTGGCCCGCCAGTTCGTGGGCTCGCTCGGATTGAGCGTAGGATCAACCAACTCCAAAGAGCTGCCACGTCCATCGGCACGTAGCGGCCAGCCTTGATGATCCGTATCGCCATAGCTGAAATCGACGACAATTGAATCATCGCCGGTCAACAAACTGATCCGTTCACCCGAGTCTCGTAATGCCGTATTGTTGGCAAAGATGCCGGCGACACGGCTCAGTGCGTCCTGTCCATAACGGATCGCGAAGGCTGCTGTGTTACGCACCGCTAAGGCACGCTCGCCCGGCGCCAACTGTTTGACCTGTGACGTGGTGAAGTCAAACTCAACACCATTGGCCAAGTGGACGCCGGTCAGGTCAAGCGTTTCGCTGTCGGAGGTATTCACGACTTCGATAAACTCAAAGTCCTCGGAGATCAAGGAGTTATCGACAGCCAGTTCCGCGGCACTGGGTGAAATCGGGTTGTACATGACTTCGCTGATGCGTAGTAGCTCCGCAACGGGACTTGTTTGCCCCGTGTAAGAAAGTGAACCGACGACGGAACCATCACGAGCGACGAGTTGTACGTTGCCGCCCCGATTAGGCAAATGGCCATCATAGTTGCCTTGCACGAAGAGCTGCATGTTGCCGTGCGGTTCGGCGGCACGAGCTCGAAATGCTCGCGCATCCGGCGTTGCATAGAGCGTCGTGCCGGCCGGCAAAACAGTACCTGGGTCAAATGTCCATTCGATGTCGCCGGTCAGACGCCAGCCTGAGATATCAACCGAATTGGCATTGTTATTGACTAGCGTTAGAAACTCTTCCTGCTGATTACCGCTGACAGGATTGTATTCGTACGCACCGAAATCGATGTTCGGGTTGCCCCGTTGTTCCGCCGGAATGGAACCGTTGCCGCTACTTAGGGCACCGGCAACCAATTCGGGCAATACAAACAAGTCATTGTTCGTGGCCGAGGAGTTGATTGCTTGAATGGCCAGCACATTCGTGCCAGCTCGTAGCGCCGACTGGAACGCCGAAATATTCACGTTGTCGTATTCAACTGCCAAGCGCGGCGATCGCGTCGTGGATGTCGAATCGAACGTCGGTTCCGGCTGACGCAAGCCCTTGCGTGCCACTTCTACGCCGTTCAGATACGCGACATAGCCGTCCTCATACTTCATGCGCAGGGAAAGTTCCGGTACGGCCTGCGGGTCATCCACTTGGAACGGAATGCGGACATACAAGGAAGTCTTGTTGTTCATTTCGTCACCCAAGTTGGTGACGATTTGATCAGTGTAGTTGGTCCCTGCGAGCTCAAAACCGATACCGGTCTTGCCGGTACGCCAACTCGTGTCATCAAAGTCGGCCGCCGTCCAATCGCGGCCCAACGAATCATCGCTGGGGATAAAGTACTTGGCGTCGACCGTGCCGGGCTCGCCCGAAATAATCACGGGCATGCCAGTTGGATCTGCCACGGTTTGAGTGTTGTAGAGGAAATCACGACGTGGACCTGCGTATTCATTGAGCAGAATCTGCGTGGCTTCGTCGAACGTCTGGAATCGCGTTTGTCCCCAGTTGGCTGGATTAAGCTGGTTATCCAAATCAGCATCAGGCTTCATCATGGCAACAAGTTCCGCCACTCGATTCTCAAGCGGCAGTTGATCTTGAGGCGTACCCGGAGCCTTAATGTACTCGTCCATCAACGTGCGAATGCGACGCAGCCACATATCGCGGAAGCCCGGCACGTTGTTGAGCAGACGTGTCAGCAACTCGTTGTTCGTACCCTGGAACAACACATTGTTGGGATAGATCGTGTCATCGAAATACGCCAGGCCAAAACCGCCCCAGTTACGTCCTTGGGTCAAGTCGTTATCCCAAGGCATGAACCACCACTCGCCTGTGCCATTCGAATCGCGGTAGGCATAGTAGTTCTTATGACAGCAGTCTTGGTTGGAAGTGATCGTGAATCCCGCCAAGAAATTGGCCATGCGCGCCAAGTTGACGTTGTCCATGATGTAGTTGACACCGTTAGCACCGCTTTGCCGGATGCCGGCGATGACGGCGACAAGATCTGCGTTGCTCTCGTCGGCGCCAGCCTTCTTCTCGTTTCCGCTGGCGGTATTGAAGGTGTTGTAGATCTTGTAAAGCGAATCGGTTTCGTCGTAGCCAAGTCGCTCGAGAAAGTCGCCATTTCCATCTTCAACGTAATCATAGACAGCGAAAAACTCACCGTTGCGATGAAGACGAATCGGTTGAGCCTGCAAGT
>JAGQPK010000608.1 GCA_020426755.1 Planctomycetales bacterium | reverse complement strand
CGCGACACGGCAAATCAAGCGGAGGCAGCACTCGGCGCTTCAACTCGCATGTCGGACAACGTCGCCCAAGTCGCGCGCGCCACCGAATCACTGACGAGCAGCATCTCCCAAATCAATGAGCAGGTGAACGACGCGGCCGTCGTAGTGCACCGGGCCGTTTCCGAAGCGGAACACGCCAACGAGATCGTCGCTGGCCTCGAAAAGTCTTCAGCCAACATCGACACCGTCGTCGAAACGATCAACGCGGTCGCCAAACAAACCCATCTGTTGGCACTCAATGCCGCCATCGAAGCGGCCCGCGCCGGTGTGGCTGGGCGCGGATTCGCGATCGTCGCCGCCGAAGTCCGCCGTCTCGCCGAGTTGACTCGGGAAGCCACCGAGAACGCCAAGGTAGAGATCGAACGCGTCCAAGAAGCAGCACACGGAACCGCTTCCGCCATCACCCGCTGCGGCTCGACCATCGGAGAAATTGACAAGGTCAGCGAAAGCATCGCGCAGCTCGTCGCGCAGCAAACTTCATCCACCGCTGAAATTCATACGCACGCCACTCAGGCTGCCAAGGAAACGCAAAGCGTCGCCGGCCGTGTTCAACAATCGGCTGCCGTCGCCGAGCAAACGTGCCACTCAACAGCCAGCTTGGCCGACGCCGCCGAACAGCTCCTGAACCAATCGACCGAACTGGCCGACAGCGTCGAACATCTGCTGCGCTCGATTCGCAGTGGGAATAATCAGTGAGCAACTCGGCGTCTGTTGACGTCCGGCTGGTGCTATCCTCAACTCAATTCGCCGCAAACCGTTAGCGTCGTTTTTTCCCCGCCGATTGGCTCTTGCCACAGCGGGCACGGCGGCTAACGCCTTTCGGCAAACTAACTCTCGTTGCTCGATAACGGCGAACTTGTGCAGTAGGGTTGGCCCCGCTAACTGGGCTACTCGAGGCACACGGTAGGGGCGTGGCCACGGAACACATCCCAATACTTCTTCGCGCCAATGCTCTGTAATCTCGCCTTCTACTCGCCGCCCAACTAAAGCGACCAAAAAGTAGCGAAGAAAACAGCTCACCGATAAAATGGCCACTGACCTGAGACCACTCTCAGCGATCTCGTTTGCGCCTCCTCACATCGCGAATGTTCTCCGTATTACTTTTCTTTAGTCATCCATGCGCCGCCCCCTAAGACACCGTTTAACCATTGAATCGCTCGAACGACGACAGGTATTGACTGGCTGGTCGGGGCTCGTGATTTCGGAAATCATGTACCATCCAGACATCACCACCAGCGAGGAGGCGGATGGGTTCAGACAAACCGACTTCGAGTTTATTGAGTTACACAATAGTTCGACACAATCGATTGATTTGAACGGCGTCTCGCTCGAGGGAGAAGTCAGCTTCAAGTTTGGCAGCGTGGTACTGGCGCCCGATCAGTACGCCGTGCTCGCCAACAAGGCGACGGCCATTACCCAACGGTATGGGACAACCTTCGACGTGTTGGGCGAGTTTAAGGGGACACTGTCCAACAGCAATGGCGATCTAAAAATAATGGCGCCCGATGGTTCGGTCGCACTCGCAGTTCGCTATGACGATGGCTGGGAACCACTGACCGACGGACTGGGCTATTCGCTCGTCACCGTCAATTCCTTCAATCCGCTCGAGGACTGGACGACCCACGCCGGTTGGACGACAAGTGCCCAAGCGAAAGGTTCGGCCGGAACGCGCGACTTGAATTCAGTCGATACATCGATCGTGCCGACCCAACTGATCGGCACGGTACTCAGTGTCCGCCATGTCGAGCTCACATGGCAGGTCCAGTCTTCCGCCGCACCCTTGGTACAGTACTTCAAAGTGTACCGAGATGATTCGCCGATCGGCATATCGCTCACAACTGAATTCGTCAATGCAACGGCCACGCCTGCCAGCACGTCGACTTATCGAGTTTCGACAATTGACCTGGCGGGCAATGAGTCGTCCCAGAGTGAACCGTTACAAGTAACCATCGCGCCGCTCGGCGGTACTCCGACGTTTGCCGCGGGAAGCGGTCAAGGTGGAGTGAGTTCGCTTGGTGACAACGAGTTGTCAGGACTGGCCGCCAGTCGCACTCAACCTGGTGTGCTGTATGTCGTTAATGACGGCGCCAACTCTGACACACTCTTCGCGATCGATGAAGGTGGCAGTTCGCTCGCGGAAATTCGCTTGCCGGGCGTCCAATCTATCGACTGGGAAGACATCGCGGTGGGGCCAGTTGCCGGACGAAGCGGATCGTTTATCTTCGTCGGAGACATCGGAGACAATCAATCTAAACGAGACACGATTCAAGTCTATCGGTTTCAGGAACCTGTCGTGCCGCTGTCTCCCATCGGCACGGTCGTGGTCGACGTCGCCAGCTACGATACTCTCGACCTGCGTTATCCCGACGGAGCCCATGACGCGGAGGTCTTGCTTGTCGATCCGATCACATTGGATCTGTTTGTCGTGACGAAGGAAAACGATCAGGCAGGCGTGTATCGGGCGACAAGCGCCCGCATGGCGACGGCGCAGTCAACGATTGAACTTGAGTACATCGCGACACTCGCATTCGACGTTGCTTCCGGCGGAGACATCGCACCAGATGGTTCCGAAATCATCATTCGGAATGAAGATCTGGCGCAAGTCTGGTGGCGCTCGCCGGGGCAAACTATCGTCGACGCAATGAGCACAGCGGCTTTCCTGGCGCCCGTCATCGGCCGCCCAACCGAGCCCAACGGCGAAGCAATCGCCTACCGAGCAGATAACAGTGGCTACTTCACCGTCAGCGAAGGTGCGTTCCAACAACTGTACTTCTTCAGTCGCACCGCACCGCGCCTCGTGGGCGATGCAAACTCGGATGGACAATTCAATTCGGCGGATCTTGTTTTTGTTTTTCAGGTTGGCCATTACGGCACAGGTGAACCGTCGATGTTTGAGCAAGGCGATTGGAACGGTGATGGTATATTCGACTCGAGTGATTTCGTCGCTGCGTTCCAAACCGGCAGCTACCTAGCCTGAGACGGACATTGACCTTCGTCTCCATTTACGACATCAACCAAACTATCTTCCCAGCAGCCGCGACGTCGAATCAGCCGCGCCACGCCGCCATCGATTAATATCTCCGGTGGCGCTGGATGTCCGAGGAACTGCATAGGGCTGGATGTACGTGAGTAGGCACCGGACTGCATGATACCGACCAAGTCGCCCAGTTCGATGGTTGGCAAGGCAACGTGTCTGGCTAGCGTATCGAGCGGCGTGCAGAGCGGCCCGACGACACTGACCGAGTCGCCGGCCGATTCGTTTAGGCGATTCAGCACCGCAATCGGAAACGGCCGACGCAGCAGCTGTCCGAAGTTCCCGGAGGCCGCCAAGTGGTGATGCATGCCACCATCGAGAACGACAAACGTCTGTCCCCGCGAGACTTTGATGTCGATGACACGAGCAACATAGACGCCGGCAGATCCAATCAGAAACCGACCGGGCTCAAGGAGAAGTTTGCGTGCTCCCAGCGACTCACCAGTAGGCAACGCCTCTAACCCCACTTTGAGCTGATCCAGGTTCAGTTCCGACTGGCCCTGAAAATACGGAATCCCTAGTCCACCACCTAGATCGAGAGTTTCGAGACAACGCCCAATTCGTTGCGAGACACGTTGGCACAGCGACACGGCATGTTGGTAATATGCCAACACCAACTGCGCATCCAAAAGTTGAGTTCCCGTATTCAGATGAAGTCCGACGAGCTTGATGGAACTCAACGCCAGCGTCTGGTCAATCACCTCATCGATCTGCTCCTCGTCGATACCGAATTGACTCGGCTTGCCACCCATTTGCAACGAGCCGACGGCGCTGGCGAGACTTGGATTGATCCGCAGACCAACTTGTGCAAGACAACCAAGTGCATCGGCCAGCTTCGCGATACGCTGAACCTCGCCCCACGACTCCGCATGGATCTCTCCGATCCC
>JAGQPK010000607.1 GCA_020426755.1 Planctomycetales bacterium | reverse complement strand
CAACACCAACGCCGTAACCCATTGCACACGATCAAAAAGCAACCGTATCATCGCAAGTTCCTTGTGTACGGAGCGGCCTTTAATGTTCTCTTAGGCCGTTGTTAGAGCGTTCACCGAATATCACTAGACGCCGAATGCGGCACGCAAGCAGCCACTTATGCGTCACGGCGAACTACTGTAACGTTTTGATACATCATCGAGCACGAGTATCCAGTCGAGCACCTCGCCTGGCGTCGGCGACTCAAATTCACGCTCGCCAACATTGCTAAAGTTCCCAATGAATGAAAACTGGCCCGTACGTGGATTGTACCAATGTGCCACGACTTCGGTGCCCGTAATCTTATCCATTCGTACTTTGAACTTGCGTCCGACGGGCACATAAACGAAGGCGTAACTGCCATCCGCGTCACGTGTCGCACAGAAACGATATCGACCCGTGCCCGGCACCGATGATTGAATCTCGTCCGCCACGATGACGGCATCGTCTGGGATTCGATTCAGTTGTGGTCGCAGTTCAATCAGGCGGCGACCAAATTGCATCTGATTCGCACCCGGTTGGTGGATCGCTTCATACCACGGCATGAGTGGTCGATTGATTGGTCCTCTGCCCGGTTGCCACATTTGCCAAACCGAATGATGGCCGTACGTGTGGCCGCAGGCACCGGTGAACAGATCCCAGTACAGCGGACGTCGCACGTCGGCTGCGATGGAGTGGCCATTGTCATCCGCTTTGAATGAAATCGGATGATCTTCGTAGATTGGTTCGCCATCGATCACTGGTTTCGTCGGCTGGCGATTGTAATCTTCCAGTGTCTTTTGATAGTTGCGATTAAACTCGACATTGTGTCCGTTCTGCCGCATGTTAAAACTTAGCCAAGCGTCGTCGTGAAAGTATTGTGATGACCCGCCACCGCCACGCGGATGAAACGTCATCAGGTGGACGCCGCCATCGCCTTCGCTCAGACCCTTCGCCATGGCACGAATGATGGCGCGATGCGTATCATTGTCGACGTTGCGGTCGCCGCCTAGAATCCAGACGAGCTGCTTGTCGCGGTAACGTTGGCCTAGCCAGCGCCCGTAGATCTCCGCGTTCTCCGGTGTGAACAAGGGCTGCTTGTCATCTCGCGATGGATCGTGCCAATAGCGACCCCACGTCGGCAAGAAGCCGATGTAGATGCCATGTGAGTTGGCATAATCGACAACGAAGTCGACGTGATCCCAATAGTCGTTGTCGGGCCCGTCCACAATTGCCGGACGCGCCGGATCCAGATCGACAAACGGAAGATGTCCGTTAGCATTCGGCACGCGGTGCCCATCGACTTCGCCAATCGCAACAGCTTGTACAACAGTGAACCGTTGTCGCGCGCGGACGTCGAGATACAGTCGCGTTTCATCGCGATTCAAGCGGTGGAAAAGTTCCCAAGCCGTATCCGCCAACCAGAAGAACGGCTTGCCGTCTGCGGTCACCAGAAAGCGATTGTTGTCGCTTACGCGAAGTGCAGGTAATGCGGCTGTGGGCTGTTCTGCCTGAATAGCCGGCGTCCAACCTAACGCCAGCAAGCAAAGCGTCAATGTAAAAGAGATTCGATTCATGTTGGTCTTTCTTGTAGTTCACCGCAACGCGTTAGCGTCGGTTTGCAGCGGCCCAGATGCTGATTTCGGATCTCTGATTTCGGAATGCTGCGCCCCTTGCTGTCCCTACCTCATTCAAAACTCCAATCGCTTCCCCTCCCCAAGTTGACTCTCAACGGCATTGAAACGTGCAGTCCAGGACGGGGGACTTCGCGTTATTTCACTTCCGGAGTCCAAATTGAGTGCCATTGGGCTGGCGTCTTTCGGCGAACTCATAATCACTTCCCAATCAGGCCTCAGCCACCTGTAATCCGTGCGACACTCGCACGCAGTTCTTCGGGTTCGAAGATGCGTTTCCAGTCTTCCTTGAACAGAACGGGAATCGCCTCTTGAATCGCTTGTTGACAACCTTTGGAGAAGTTCCAGTCGGTTTCGTTGAAGATAATGGCGAGTTCAATGTTCAGATGGCCCATCAGGAAATCGCGCGCGGCTTCGGCAGGTACGCCGCGGCGAATGGACTCGTCCATCCCTTGGCGAATAATCGTCAAGCAGGTGGCCGCGAGAGTTTCGGCGAGTGCCGGCTCAAGGATCGCCATTTGCTCGACCGTCAGGCGGTGTGAGCGCAGGATCGGCCCGAACAGCTTGCGCGAGATGGCTTCGCCTTTCGCATAATCCTCGTCAGTACCTTGCATGAGCGCCGAGACGATTGATTGCTTGGCCAGTCCACCGCCGAAAAAGTCGCGACGCACTTCCGGGTCTGTCTCGTCGTTGAAAATGGGCGGATGGCTGGGGTGCGTGACAAAGTAGGCGATATCGTCGCGGCGCGGCAGCTTCTCGTTGTACGGTGCGGCCGGATCCAGACAGATGACCAGCGTACCGGGGCGCATTTTGGGTACGATCTCCTGCGCGATTGCACCGATGAGATGATCGGGTAGCGCGAACAGGACCGTATCTGCTTGTGCCAAAGCCTCGTCACAGGGAACCGGAGTCAGGTCGCGTTCCGCCAGTCGTTTGATCCCGGCCTCACCCGTTTCTACGTGAAGCACTTCGTAGTTGGCATCGCCAACCAGCGTCTTGCTGGCCCGCGTTCCCATGTTGCCGCCAGCTCCAAAGATTGCCAATTTAATCATTGAGTTGCCTTTGCTTTAAATCGCACCCAGAACACGGAGAAAGAAATCTGATCCACCAACTTGTCCCCCTTTGAACGTCAATTCGAAGGGAGCGTTGGTGCCACGGGCCAAACAGAGTGGCGAGCCCGGCGCCAACGGAGCGACGAAGTCGAGCGATACAATGCCCAATAGCTTCGCCACGTAGCCCGACGTGTCACCGCCGGCGACGGCGATGCGCGTAAGACATCGCTCATCCAGTGCCCGTTGTACAACACCCGCCAAGAGGGAACCTAGAAGCTGATTTCGCTCGGCGAGTCGCCCCGCTGAAGTAAGCTGACTTTCGACTTGCGCAATCCGTGGATCGGCGGGGCCACACGCCGCATGCACGATCACATTGTGTCCCTCGCGCAAGTGCTGTACGACTGTTTTGATCCATTGAGCGTTCTCGACGGACTCCAACCAATCCTGGGGTGAGATGGGGACGTCGATGAATCCGGCGGTGATCGCGGCATCGATTTGCCCCGCCGTGACGGGTGAGCAACTTCCGGATACGACGAGCAACGGCTTAACGGGAATGACTTGCGACGTCACAGCAGCAGTGGGCACGCAATTCGAACGGTGCCAATACTCTGTCAATGCGTATTCGACACCCGACGAACCCACCCAGAAACGCTGTCCACTCGGTCGCGCGGACTGCCACAAATAGCGGCCCACGGTTGCCAAGTGTTCGCGTGTGAGCGTGTCGAGCAGCACGACATCGACATCTGTCGGAATGTTCAGGTCATTACCGTCTGCTGACGCATCCAGGTCCAGCACGCTGACATTGCCAATCGTGGATTTCGTTTGTCGCTGCAAGTGCAACGCTAAATCTGCCTCATCCATTGGCGTAATCGGATGACGCGACATTGTCGGATGTCGATCAAGTCGATAGACCGGACTGCCCGCGCCGGAGCGCGCGAAAAGATTGCCAAACACACAATAGCGTGACAACGCGGGAGCACCGACCACGACCGGTACTTGCCGGGTGGACAATAGTTGGCGGCCGATCTCAATCACTCGACCAATACTTCCTGTCGTCGGTGAGGAATCAAAAGTCGAACACGTCTTGTAGTGAACGGCTTCGCACCATTGAGCAAGCACGTGAAGCGTCGGCGAAATCTCGGCAGCTATCTGTTCTGTGGGCAGACTACGTGAGACGCCGGCAACACCCACGGCCTGCAGTAAGTCCAATTCGGCATCCGCAGTCAAATCGCTGGCACTCAGGTACAGACGCGTCCGCACACCCGCTT
>JAGQPK010000606.1 GCA_020426755.1 Planctomycetales bacterium | reverse complement strand
CTGAACAACGACCGGCCGTTGAAAAATGTCGCTCCTTACGCCATGAGCAAAGCCGCGTTGGGGCAAATGACTCGCGCGCTGGCGCTTGAATGGAGCGATCGAGGAGTGCGCGTTAACGGGCTGGCTCCCGGCTTCATTCTCACTGATCTTACTCACAAGCTTTGGTCGGACCCCAAGATGCTGGAATGGGGAATCGCCAACACTCCGCAACGCCGTCTGGGAGTTCCACAGGATTTGGTCGGAACCGCGATCTTTCTCGCGGCGCCGGCTTCGGCCTTCATGACTGGCCAGATTCTGTATGTTGACGGCGGCTTCACTGCGGGTTGGAATTGGCCGATTCCGTAGGAGCCTCGATGATCACTGCCGAATTGACATAGGTCGGCTCGGCAGTCGACGACTCAATCGTACGTTCGATCATGCCCGCCATCCGTCCCTCGGCACTAATGCAATTAATCACGCTCGACGTGACGTCCGCCGGAAACGGCAGATCGAGAAACTTGCCATCACGCCAAGCGAAGGCACGCGTTTCGCCCATCCCCATCCGACCGTTATCCGCCACACCAACCACAATTGCTTGTCGATTAATGCCGGTCGCACGACTGTTGGTATATCCCTCGGGCAAAATCTGTTGCACTGTCTTCTCGGTGGCCGATACGAGTACGGCCACGCGCCGGTTCCGCTCCAAGATACGTCCAACAATTTGCCCATCGTCAGTGACACCTGCCAGATGGACCGCTTGAGGCAAAACGAGTTCGGCCGTCCAACGCTGCTGGGCCGCGTCGGCGGCACGGTTTTCTTCCTCCGGATCCCCGTCGGCTTGGCGTCGATAGACGTAGAGTGCGTAGCGTGGCAGATCGTCAACGCGACTTTCGACCAGCGATACGGCGATCAACTTGCCGTCGTTGCTGACAACAACCGAGGCCGTCGTGAGCAGCGGATTCTCCAGGTAAGGCGTAACGAGGACTGCGGCCCGCCAACCTGTTGCGGACTTTTCCCAAACGCAGGGCAACATCCGCGGCGGATCGCGCCCAATCACGTACCCGGTGACCACCTTGCCGTCGGCAGACACGTCACAAGCGACTGAGTCTCGGTAGTCGCCAGGAATCGGTAACCACTCCTGCTCGGCATTGTTGACGTTCAATACGAGCGACCGTTGGCTCGTATCTGCCTCACCCGGCGGTCGCCGCACCACCGCCAAGACGTGCCCGCTGGCCGCGATGCGGACAAGCTGCACATGCGTAAATGTCTCCGGTGCCTTCAACGGAAAGGCACCCTTTGGCGTGTGGACGAAATCCTCAATTGACAGTACCGCAGCGTTCGCTTCCACTTCGCGTCGCACCAGATACTGCCCGGCGTCGTTCAGCGAAATGACTTCGCACATGCCCGGCGTCTCAGCTACAACCTGATATTGTCCCGCTTCGGCATACGCACGTGAACTGCACGTAGCCGTCCCGAGGAAGATTGCAACGACCAGATGAATTCGCTTCATACGTGAGTTCGCCTGTTGGAGTGCGGCGCCGTTGGTTGCTTTAGTTCGCCGTAACGCGTTAGGATCGATGACTTGCGCCGCAGAGTCTCAGTTTCGCGTTGATGTCGCGTTCCATTTGGCGATCGATTCCGCCTGCTGCGGCAGCGCCCCGCGCTAAGTAAAGCGATAGCTGCGCCATCGCACTCCATAGTACCCCAAAGCTCGTGACGTTTACGCCCAAATCATCGTAGCGGTTCGCAGCCTGCCGCCCCACGCCTGCCAATAAAAAAAACCTGCCTGAGCCCGGGTGGACTCAAGCAGGTTTTGAGATCGTCTTGTCAAACTAGCGTTGACGTAACCGGTCTACTTGCGACGGCGGAACATGCCCAAAGCCAGTGCGGCCAAACCGGCCAACGTCAGCGAGGCCGGTTCCGGCACCGTCACGACATCCAGACCACCTGCCGCGTCATCGCCAAGCAGGTAGAACTCGTTCATGTCAACGCGACGCGCCGAAACTTCACCTTCGTCACCGCCGCCTCGCTCGAAGAACGAATATTCGACCTTGTACAGACCCTCGGCCAGCATAATTCCGGCGCTGTCCGTGTTGGTCGGTCCTTGCAGAACATCGTGGTCGATGATTGCTTCCGACGCATCGAAGATACCATCTTGGTTGAGATCCAAACGGAGACGGCCGCCATCGTCAGTGTTCGAACGGAAGATGTACTCGCCGGCTTGGCCAGGGCCAACCTTCACGTAACCAGTCCCAACGGCCACATAATCATCAGCGGCGCCATCCAGCCCCGGTGCTCGCTGGCCACCCGGGAAGTCGGCATCGCCGTCGCCGTCGCCGACGATATTGAACACGTCACGCAGTTCGGTCCCCTTCAGGCTACCAACGCTTTCGATGACGGATTGGGCGTCGGCAAAATTGTTGATCACCTGGCCCGGGGTGACAATCGACTTGTAGGTCTTGCCGGTCAACGATCCGCCCACCAGCTCCAACCCTTGCGAACTGTCGCCGACCAGCGCATTCGGACCAAAGCCAGCACCCGTGTCAGCGCGATAGTAGAACTCGCCTTCAGCGCCGCCACCTCGTTCAAACCACATCCACTCGAAGTCAATGATGTCACCGGCGGCGAAGTCCAAGGCCGGACTGGGCACGTCGTGGGGGCCGGATAACACGTCGTCCAAGATGGCATCCACAAAAGCGCCGCCGTTCACGCCGCCGCGCAGACGCGAACCGTCGTCCGTGTTCGTCACGAACACGTAGCTACCAGCTTGCAACACCTTGAGCTGTCCAGTGCCAACGAAAACGAAATCGTCGGTGTCACCAGCCGGCAATCCAGCGACTTGCGTTCCCAAACCGAAGGGACCACCCGCGTCGTCATTGTCCTGCGTGTTGGCCAGCGTGTACTGCTCAGTCACCGGGAATGCGGGATCAAGATAGGCGCCGCCGATCAAAGCGTCCGCCGTTGCGTAATTCGTGATCTGCCCAGTCGTGGGCAGACCCTTGTAGGTCGAAATCGACCACTGTGCGTAAGAGACATTCGCACAGACGCAGCAAAAAGCCGTTGCTGCAAACAGATTGAAGAAACGTTTCATTGGTACCACCGTCAAAGTTAAAAAGACTTCCACCCTTTACCAATCTTGACCACATCCCCAGATCTACGATGCGGCCCTCCAACATTAACGATATCTAAGAACACGCCGAATACAACGACTCGGCACTGTGTTTGAGCAAGAACTTGCCAAGTGCCAAGAAAGCGGAACGTTGATCGGACAGTTTGCGACGCAATTCAATCGCCACTTGTCTGCTAGTGTTTCTAGAAGTTGCCGAAATGAAGTCGGCACGCGAAAATGTGGGAGTTTCGCCGATGGGCGCAAGCCGCAGCTGAGATAGTTCGCCGAAAGGCATTAGCCGCGGCTGAGATAGTTCGCCGAAAGACGCCAGCCGCGGTTCTCGTCACTGTCAGAGACTCAGCGGCAGGACAGAACCGACGCTAGCGCGTTGCGGCGAACTAAGCGAGTGGCGCCGAACTAAGCGCGTGGCGGCGAACTAAGCGAGTGGCGCCGAACTAAGCGCGTGGCGGCGAACTACAATCAGTCGAACGACGTAGTGCGCTGGAAGGCACGTACTGCGGTCGAATGAAAAGTAGTTCGCCGAAAGGCGCCAGCCGCGGTTCTCGTCACTGCCAGAGACTCAAAGGCAGGACAGAACCGACGCTAACGCGTTGCGGCGAACTAAGCGAATTGCGGCGAACTTAACGCGTTGCTCCGAACTAAGCGAGTTAAGTCACGGATAGCCAGGAAAGGTAGGCACACCATGCACGCCAGAACAACGAGGCAACCCAGATCGCGTCGACACCGCTCACGCGGAATCAGCCGCGCGGACGTGATTGCGATTGTGGTGTCCATCATGGTCTTGGCTGGCATCTTCGTGCCTTTGCTCTCAGTGAAGCGGGCCGATTCGCGCCGCTTGGCATGCGAGAACAAGCTGGCTCGA
>JAGQPK010000605.1 GCA_020426755.1 Planctomycetales bacterium | reverse complement strand
GATCAACATGTACCAGGCACCCAACACGACGCCGGAGACAGCAAGCACCGAGACCCAACGTAGATGCCACGCCAGCGATCCCGTCGACTCCGCCCAAGCACGTTGAAACGTGCCGGCCAAAATCATGATCTCCCCCGCGAATCCATTAAGACCCGGCAGGCCGATGCTGGAAAACGTGAACAGCACCATGAAGAAGGCCATCACCGGAAAACGACGTGTAAGACCGCCGAACTTGGCGATTTCACGCGTGTGGTAGCGTTCGTACAGCATACCGATCAAAGCGAACAAAGCGCCGGTCGAGATGCCGTGGTTGACCATCTGTAGTGCGCCGCCTTGCAACCCGATCGGATTGAGTGCGAAGAGTCCCAACATGCAGAAGCCCAAGTGGCTCACGCTCGAGTAAGCGATCAATCGCTTCATGTCGGACTGCACCAACGCCACGATCGCACCGTAGATGATGCCGACGACCGACAACCACATGATCCAAGGTAGGAACGTCACCGTTGCGTCAGGCAACAGCGGCATGTTGAAGCGTAGAAAACCGTAGGTACCGATCTTCAACAAGATGCCGGCCAGGAACACCGACCCCGCGGTCGGGGCCTGCACGTGCGCCAGCGGCAGCCACGTATGCAACGGGAACAACGGTACCTTAATGGCAAAGCCGGCAAACAGCGCCAAGAACACCCAGAACTGGACGTTCGTTGGCAATGGATTCGCAGCGTAACGCACCAACAGTTCGGGAATCGAACCGCTAATCACGTGCACACTTGGATCCGAATGCCAGAGCACCAGCGTCAGCAGACCAAGGAACGTAAAGAGGCTGCCGAACAGCGTGTAGAGGAAGAACTTGATTGCAGCATAGCGTCGCTGCTCGCTGCCCCAGATGCCAATCAGGAAAAATAGCGGGATCAAAGTAAACTCAAAGAACACATAAAACACGATAATGTCACGAGCGGCAAAGACGCCCAAGCATCCCGCCTCCAATAACAACAGCATGCAGTAGAACAGTGCCACACGTTCGGTGACAGCTGTCCAACTGACGAGCACGGCACTCACCATCAGGATTGCCGAGAGGCCATACATCCAGACGCTCAGTCCATCCAAACCGGTGCTGAAGCGGATGTCGAATCCAGTACTGGGTGGCAACCAGACGAACTCGGAAGCTGCATATGCGGTTTTCGCAGCGTCAAAGGGCGCGACCGGTTGGTCCTCACCAGGCGCTGACGCCACGACATACTGCTTCAAGTACTCATCACCGGCATTATCGAAACCGGACACGACTCGTAGCACCAGCAACAAGGTCAGCAGCGAACTGACCAGTGCGATGCGACGCACCCATTGCGGTTGGTCGGAACCAATCACCAAGACGATCACCGCGCTGACCAGTGGCAGCAGGATGGAAATCAATAGAGCAGTTGCAACGCTCACCACGGCTTAGCCTCCAAACCACCACAGACCGCCCAAGCCCAGAATCGCAATCATGCCGATTGCCATCATCAAGCCATAGAACGGTAAAAGTCCCGTCTGCATGCGGCGAATCACATTGCCCGCCCAGACAGGCAACTGCCCACCCAAATTCACGACGCCGTCAACGACATATTTATCCGCCAGATAACTCGCATCACCCAGCAGTCGCAGGGGACGCACAATCAGCCAATCATAGATCTCATCAAAGTAGAACTTGCCGTAAGACAGTTGCCGCAAGGGCTTGAGCCAGCGGGCCAGCATTTCCACTTCGCTTTGATGTCCTAGATAGAAGAACGCGGCCAACGCGATCCCGACCAACGCGACGATCGAACTGATCACTGCGATATTCATGTGGAACTCGCCGCCATGAAACTCACCACCGGGCACGATGTAAGCCAACGATGGGGCGGTGACAAGAAACTTAGCGAAGCGATGACCGACTTCCGAAACAAAACCGACGAGAAACGCGAACACCGCCAGAATCGCCAGGGGTCCCCACATGATCGGTGGAGACTCATGAGCATGATGGCCAGCCTCCTCCGGAATCACTTCCTTACCGAAGAAGGTCTTAAAGTAAGCTCGGAAGGTATAGAACGCCGTCAGTCCCGCCGTAAACAGCGACGACCAATACAGCCAGCAGAACAATTTTTGACGCTTAGCATTCTCATCGGCTCCGCTCACTACGGCCGCTGCGGTCGATACAGACCGAGTCGCGGTGGCTGACATGACTGACGCATGTTCGTCACCGCCGTCGCCATGTTCCGCATGAACCTGACCGCCGTGCGCTTCCGTATGAACAGCAGCCACGATCTGATCTTTACTCCAGAAGCCCGCGAAGGGGAACACGCCTGCCAACGCCAAACATCCCACCAAGAAAGTGCGATGCGTCCAGGGCATCAAGTGCCGCAATCCGCTAAAGCGGCGCATGTCGATTACATGCCCCATCGAATGCATCACGCTGCCGGCTCCTAGAAACAGCAACGCCTTGAAGAAGGCGTGCGTGAATAGGTGGAACATGGCGGCGGTGATGCCGGCCACCGTGCCGGTGCCGAGTGCGAGGAACATATAGCCAAGTTGGCTGATGGTTGAGTAAGCCAGGACCCGTTTCAAATCGAACTGGGTTACGGCAATCAAGCCAGCCAGCAGCGCGGTAAAGCCGCCCACGGCCGCGACCACCATCTGTGCATCAGGCGAGGCGTGAAAGAGTGGAGTACAGCGGGCCACCATATAGACGCCGGCCGTCACCATCGTCGCCGCGTGAATCAACGCACTCACGGGCGTAGGGCCTTCCATCGCGTCGGGCAGCCACACGTGCAGGGGAAACTGAGCGCTCTTGCCGCAAGCACCCAGCAACAGCAGCACGCAGATCGCGGTGGCAACTCCACCTCCTACGTAATCTTGGGCCAGCAATCGCTGTTGCCCGAACACGCCGATAACTTCGTTCGTGTCATGAAAGTTGAGCGAACCATAGGTGGTCCAGATCAGAAATAGAGCCAACGCGAAACCAAAGTCGCCGACGCGATTGACCAAAAAGGCCTTCTTACCGGCAGCGGCCGCCTCCGGCTTTTCGTACCAGAATCCAATCAATAGATAACTGCAGACACCAACCGCTTCCCAGAACACAAATAACAAGAGGAAGTTGCTGACCATCACCAGCATCGTCATCGAAAACACAAACAGCGACACGTAAGCAAAGAACCGCCAGTAACCGCGGTCGCCATGCATGTACCCAGAGCCGTACAGCGCCACCAGGGTCGCAATGAACGTCACCATCGGCAGCATCATCGCGGTCAGACCGTCGACGCGCAGCGTGACATCAACGCGAAACGGCACCGTCACGTCACGTCCGGGCAGTGTGTAGGCATCCGGTACGTTCACCCAAGTCCAAAGACTTTCAATGTGCTCGAAACCGACGATGCCGGCCGCCGCAGCTTCTTGAGAACGCTCTGCGACTGCGGCCGCGACCGCCAAGCTACAAGCGAATGAGCCCAACAGCGCCAGGACCGTCACATAATGACTCTTGCTGCGCAACACGTTGGATCCCAGCAAACCGATCACGATCGCGGAGAGCAACGGCAGTGCCGGAATCAATAGCATTAACGTACGCAGCTCAAACATGAGTCCGATACCACTGTTCTTGAGGTTCTGTGTTGGGTTCCATACCAGCCGGGGTCAACGTCGGCCAATGTTCGGCTTCGACGCCCTCTTCCGGCAATTGCGTATCTACAAAGACCGGAGTGCCTGCCTCGCGCACCGACTGCCAGGAGACCGAGTCGAGGTTGCCCGCTCGGCGACAAAGCATCAGTACGAGCACCAACGCAATCGCAGCTTCGCAGGCCGCCACCGTAATGATGAATACGACGAGCAGTTGGCCCGACCAATTGGCGTGAAAGCGTCCCCAAGCCACCAGACTTAGCGAGACTCCCTGCAGCATCATTTCAGCGCAGAGGAACATCACGATCAAATTGCGTCGCACGAGGAAGCCCGTTAGCCCGATCGCAATCAGGG
>JAGQPK010000604.1 GCA_020426755.1 Planctomycetales bacterium | reverse complement strand
CCCCTGCCCCCTCCCGGTATTGCGCCGCGTGATCTGGTGGCGAGCGACGGGAGGGGGAACTACCCGTTTTTTCTACCGTGAAATCTCAACTGAGTGCCATTGGGCGTTAGCCGTGGTTCTCGGCATTGGAAAATCAGCGCCGGGACGGAACCGACGCTAGCGCGTTGCGGCGAACTGAACGCGCTGCGGCGAACTTCACACGTCCGGCGTCACTTAGGCCGGCGCGGCCACGGAATCGAGAGATTCCTGTCGCCGTCATCCGTGATGTCCTTCAACTCTCGCGGCGGCGCGTCGGAACAATTCAAGTGCGTTCGACCGGCCTCGGTCTGACGGGCGTCGATCCGACTGTTGGTCGTGCGGCGTGAGCCAGCGGATGCTCGTGAACTAGCCGCGTCGAAGGGCAGAATATTATGAAGATCGCCATCGTCATCCGACTCTGCTGCATCCACATTCTCGGCGGCATTTGACCGCGCATCGAGCGTCGCTTCCGGCGCATTACAGCCCACCACAGCATCAGAAACTAGCGGATCGATGGCCGGCCGCGCCGGCGTCGGCAGCCGCTTCGCTGCCGGGCTGCGCACCGTATCACGAGCGGTCGGTATGCGTTGAGTTTCCTGATTGGCGATCTCACCGACGGATCCAAGCGGCTGATAACTCGCCCGGAAGGTGACGGTCCCCACCGTTAGCAGTTCTCCAGGCGCGAGCGGCGCTTCCTCGATGCGTTCGCTACCAATGAACGTTCCGTTGAGCGAGCCGAGATCACGCACCACAACACTGCCGTCCGACTCCAACAGTTCGCAGTGACGGCGACTGACGAGTGGATGTGCGAGCTTTAAATCGACATCGCCTCCGCGGCCAATCGTGGCCGGGAGTTGCAGCGAAACATCGCGGGATTCCAATTCCCCCCCGACGACCGTGAGTTCTATCTTCAGCACGGACCTTGCTCCTCATGCTGACGTCGGTCGCTCGACGTAACTTTCGGCGACCGCTCGTACGGACTGACCCGGTCTCACGCACTTGAGTGAATGACCTAGCGTCCTCCCTATCTGGGGAGGCGGCTTCCTTGCGTCCCTTGAATTTAATGTTTCGACATCGAAACCGCAACCATTGTTGGCTCACAACCGGCAGCGCGACACGGCACTTAACCCGCATGATCGTTAGTATTTACGAACGTCAGAGGGGGGCTTGAATCGGGCGACCGTTTATGCCATTCTGGATACATCATTGAGACGCAGCGAACGAATACAAGTTCGTTATGTCTGATAGAACATCTGGTGGAATTGGTCTTGCAAGCCAGCGAGGCGAAAATATAATCCGCTATTCCGCTGAGATGGATCGGGCCACGGAGTGGATCGGATCTGGCGAGGCACTGCGAGAATTTGATTGCGGGTGTAGCTCAGTTGGTAGAGCACAACGTTGCCAACGTTGTTGTCGTGGGTTCGAATCCCATCACCCGCTCTTAGCCCCCCGGTAGATTGAATGACAATCTGCCGGCGGGCTCTGGCAGGCCAGCAAGCGACTTGAGCATTGGCAGGCTGGGGCGGGCTTGTCGCCTACCGCCGCCGACGGCTGAGAAAACCGTTCTCGCTTCGCACATGCCCCCTCTCGTCGGTCGTATCCGCTTTGGTAAGATGCGGCGTATCTGAAAGCATCGCGACGCCAAGCAATGCCGCCAAACCATGGTGTCATCCCGTCGCGACTGCGAGACGACTTCACCAGCTATTTAGATTTCGTTCGTTCGAACGGTCTCGATCCTGCAACAACTGGCGACGATCTGTTAGTCTGTGAAGTTGTTAATCATGGAGAGTTGTAGATCACACCGAACAGCGATGTTCGGATTCGACCTTTGGTAACCGGGCACCGTCCGCCGTAATCTGCCGCGCATGCTTTCGAGCCTGCCGCACGCGACGCCGGCGAATGCCCCTTGGAAAGAGCGCCGTCGCAGATGAGTTCGCCCGAAACGGAAATCGCCAACGCTGACAATTCCCAGGAAAAGAAGAAGCTGACACTGGATGTGCGCGTGGACAAACCTAGCGTTTGTGAGCGTCACGTGACGGTGACCATCGATCGCGCCGACGTCGATCGCTACTTCGATGACGCCATCTCTGGCATCATGCCGAACGCAGCGGTACCAGGCTTCCGCGCCGGCCGCGCGCCGCGCAAACTGGTCGAACAGCGTTTCCGCTCGCAGGTTGCCGATCAGGTCAAGGGCTCGCTGTTAATGGACAGCATGACCCAGATCAGCGAAGAACAAGATTTCTCCGCGATCAGCGAGCCGGACTTCGATTTTGAAGCCATCGAGATTCCCGATAATGGCCCGATGACTTTCGAGTTCGACCTGGAAGTACGTCCGGAATTCGAAATGCCGGAATGGAAAGGCTTGAAGCTCGATCGTCTCACGCGTGAATTCTCCGCGAAAGACATTGATGGCCGCTTGGCCGACATCTTGCAAGACATGGCCACACTGGTCCCGACGGAAGATGCCGCCACGCCCGGTGATTATATCGTGGCCAACATCACGGCCAGCCACAACGGACGTGCCATCTCGGAAGCAAATGAAGAAGAGATCCAGATTCTGCCCGTGATCAGCTTCCCCGACGCCCGACTGGAAGGCTTTGACAAACTGATGGAAGGTGTCAAGGCGGGTGAGACTCGCAAGGCACAAGTCATGATCAGCCACGACAGCGCAGCGACCGAACTGCAAGGCGAGACCATTGATCTGGAATTCAACGTTCTGGAAGTGAAGAAGGTCGAGCTGCCACCGATTGACGCTGAAGTGCTGGAGTCGCTGGGCAACCTGGAAAACGAAGGCGAACTTCGCGACGCAGTCAAGGTGGACCTCGAGCGCCGCATGGAATACCAGCAACAACGCCGCGTGCGTCAGCAGATCACTTCGTTGCTGACCGCTTCGGCCAACTGGGAACTACCGCCGGATCTGGTGCGACGCCAGAGCCGCCGGGAACTCGATCGCGCGATGCTGGAAATGCGTTCGTCAGGCTTCAGCGATGATGAAATCCGCGCCTACGAAAACGAACTTCGCCAGAATACGCTCAGCGCGACACGCAAGGCGCTGCACGAGCACTTCATTCTGGAGCGGATCGCCGAGGATCAAAACGTGGATGCGGATCCCGCCGACTACGATGCCGAAGTCCAACTGATCGCTCGCCAAGGCCGCGAGTCAGTTCGACGCGTACGAGCTCGCATCGAAAAGCAGGGACTGATGGATGCCCTGCGAAATCAAATCATCGAACGCAAGGTAATCAACCTGATTACTGAGCACGCTAAGTTCAACGACGTGCCCTATGATCCGGCCAAGAACGCCACGTTCCCGGTCGAACTATCGCTGTCCGGAGCGTCAGAATCCAACATCCCGATCGCCAAGCACGGTGGCGACTCGCAACAATTGCAACAACCGGCGGATCACACTTAGTGGTTTGCCACGACTCGACGTTGTAGCTCGCCGAACGGCGTTATCGTTCGGCGGCGATAGACAAACGGCGAGCGTAGAGTTTCGGCGAACGTTACTGCGGGAATCAGTTCGCCGTAACGCGCAAGCGTCGGTTTGTCCCGACGCTTAGCTTCGACGACAGCGAGAACCGCGGCTAGCATCTTTCGGCGAACTCGGCGGCAGTCGGTGCGACTTCCAGCAAAGTGTCCCGACCGGCATTTGCCTCGTGTCGTGCTACTATGCTGTATGCTCGTATCAGCCGCCTGGCCGGCTTCGTCTGCGCGGCAAAAATAACTGCAAGCTCTACCAGCACGGTGATGGATTTGCCGTATTCTTGCCATGCAGGGAGCGAGCCAACGCGGGTTGCAATTGACTTACGCGTTGATTGTAGGTAAGGATTCCTTCGGCAACGCACGCGCCGCGTCGCGTTGCCCTGCGGCACCATTGGCCCATGACCACCGCCCTCATCTGAAAGCGGATTCGATGACAGTTTTGTCCCCTATTGACGTGATGAACAACTCTTACCGTGATTATCAGCGGCAGCGA